>NZ_JAUOPX010000128.1:0-384 GCF_030547455.1 Motilimonas sp. 1_MG-2023
GCGCGCATGTAGCTCAGCTGGATAGAGTACCTGGCTACGAACCAGGCGGTCGGAGGTTCGACTCCTTCCATGCGCGCCATTTTAGTTTTATTGCAGCAATTCGATTGATGCAGTAAATAAGAAACCTGTTAAACCAGAAAAAAGTTTACTGCGCGCATGTAGCTCAGCTGGATAGAGTACCTGGCTACGAACCAGGCGGTCGGAGGTTCGACTCCTTCCATGCGCGCCATTTTAGTTTTATTGCAGCAATTCGATTGATGCAGTAAATAAGAAATCTGCTAAACCAGAAAAAAGTTTACCGCGCGCATGTAGCTCAGCTGGATAGAGTACCTGGCTACGAACCAGGCGGTCGGAGGTTCGACTCCTTCCATGCGCGCCACTTTC
>NZ_JAUOPX010000129.1:0-370 GCF_030547455.1 Motilimonas sp. 1_MG-2023
CTCCGGCAATGGCGTAAGCCAAAGCCATAAGCAGGGCTTTTTAAGTCCCGAAATGATTCTTCGATTTGCATCCGTTTAGCGTAGAGTTTAACGACTTGTTTTGCAGTAAACATGGGGGGGCAAGTTGGTGGTAAGCATCCATCCATGGCTCTTTCGCTGAACGTTGATATAAGTGTTGAGCAGAATGCTTTTGACCCGTGCGGCTATGCCTCTTACCTTTGCGTTTCTTATCAGCCCCTTTGTACAAATAAAGCTGGCATGCAAGAGGACTCTTCTTTGCGATGACAGCAGGTCCGAGGTGCTGAGGCTGTGTATTCGATAGCCAGCCTTGCTTGGCTAGCTTCACACCCACCTCGCCGCGTAAACGGCC
>NZ_JAUOPX010000130.1:0-368 GCF_030547455.1 Motilimonas sp. 1_MG-2023
GCTAACCAATCACCCACCAATAATGGCAAAGCGAATAATTGCTGCCAGCGATAGGCCACCTCAGCATCAGTTAAGTCGCGGTTACGCTTGGTATCAATATGCAAAATCAGGTGGTAATGATTGCTCATAATGGCATAGGCACAAATATTGATGGTGAAGATGCTAGCTAGTTGCTTTACCTTATCCACCACCCAAGGCTTGCGGTGCTCGTAACTTTGCTGCGTATAGTGGTCAACGCCACACAGAAAAGCGCGGCGTACACAGCGGCTAGTAACATGATAATAAGGGGTCGATTCTGGGCAAATAAGCTGCTTGCGCGGTAGTGTCATAACCTTTATCCAGCTTGATAGATGGTCACTTAACTATGG
>NZ_JAUOPX010000131.1:0-361 GCF_030547455.1 Motilimonas sp. 1_MG-2023
GCTGGATCACCTCCTTACCAAAAGCGACGTTGTCTTGTTGACGAGAGTCAATGAGTGTTCACACAGATTGTATGATTGATTGAGCAAGAGAAATAAGGTCCCGTTCGTCTAGAGGCCTAGGACACCGCCCTTTCACGGCGGTAACACGAGTTCAAATCTCGTACGGGATACCATCTCTCGTTAGACGGTAGGACAGTCCACCTTATCTCCGACACACCTGATTCAAGGTCAAAGCTAAGTCGCTGCATTGCGCGGTCATTTAGCTTTGATTTTAATAATCAAAACGCTCTTTAAAAATTTGGAAAGCTGATAAAAGTTCATTGAACGTTTTTGAAACGCAAGTTTTGATGATGTTCAATAC
>NZ_JAUOPX010000132.1:0-356 GCF_030547455.1 Motilimonas sp. 1_MG-2023
CAGCCAATGGTGATCTGTCACCAGTGGAGTTTGAAAATTCTCAACTAAAGGTGTCCAGTTTTGGTTGACCAGAACAAGGTTCAGCTTACGCAAGCAGCAGAATTTCTACATGAGCCTGAAAGGTTTGAGTTAGAGGAAAAAGATTTAGCTGAATACCGCGAATACTTACGCGTGAACGAGCTCGGCTTGGCCATAGAGGTTCTAGAGGGCATTGCGTACGAGCATGGGGCCAAGTCAGGTTTCTGGCGTCGCCTAAAAAAGGCAGCAGAAACAATGGAGTTACAAGATAAAGTAGAAGAATACGAAAAGGCATTCCATAATGCACTTGCAAAAAACGTATAACAAGGCCAGTCAAT
>NZ_JAUOPX010000133.1:0-353 GCF_030547455.1 Motilimonas sp. 1_MG-2023
GATAAGCAATATTTGGCCATATTCGAACAACGCATTGGTGCGAACCTGCCTGATTTATATAAACATTTTTTATTAAGATTTGGTGCTGCACGTATATCCAAAGCAAAAGTTGATTTGCTCGATACCGATGGAAAAGCGTTCAGCGATGAATCGTATGAAGTGGGGATGGTTGAAGTTGGAGTATTCTATGCTGCATCGTTTCGTGAGACAGGAAAACCCAGCAATGGATTACTGGATCGTGATTCTCTCAACGAGCAATATAGCGAATATACCTTAGATTACGGGCTAGACCCCGACTACATTCCTATCGCCGACGGTCATGCCAATAATATTTTTTTAATGAAGGTAAAAGG
>NZ_JAUOPX010000134.1:0-350 GCF_030547455.1 Motilimonas sp. 1_MG-2023
CCCACTCAGTCGATTACATGCCGTTTGTCCTCGTGTCCAGCAGTGGCCAGCTCTAATGCTATGCGCAGTAAGATGCTCCCAGCTGCCTGCGGCGCTGCCAAAACTTCGGCTAAAGTGACTGACCAGTTGCAACCAGCTATCTTGTTCAATACCCAGCTCATGTAATAACTTGGGTTCTTCGGCGGGAATATAGCCGCGCTTATCGTCTCGAATAGCACGCCCCGTCCAATCAACCAATTGCAGGTATTCTTCAAAATAAAACGGGATTTCATGAGGTTGGCGAGTATCGAATTGGCGCTCAAAGGGTAACAGTTCGGATTTCACAGTCTGGTCATTCTGCTTCGCTTTAT
>NZ_JAUOPX010000135.1:0-346 GCF_030547455.1 Motilimonas sp. 1_MG-2023
AAATTGGTAGACACGCTAGATTTAGGTTCTAGTGCCGCAAGGTGTGAGAGTTCAAGTCTCTCCTTCCGCACCATTTATTAGAAGCTAAGCTTTTAATAAACATCAAAGTAAATAACTTTGATCCGTGTGAGATTATTACACGTAAAACTCAAAAATAGGGATATCGCCAAGCGGTAAGGCACCGGGTTTTGATCTCGGCATTCTGAGGTTCAAATCCTCATATCCCTGCCAAATTCTGATTGAATGATGAATATCATTGATCAAAAAGTTACAACAGGGATATCGCCAAGCGGTAAGGCACCGGGTTTTGATCTCGGCATTCTGAGGTTCAAATCCTCATATCCCT
>NZ_JAUOPX010000014.1:0-112253 GCF_030547455.1 Motilimonas sp. 1_MG-2023
CCTTGCGCTGTGCCGTCTCAGTGGTTGCGCATTATAGGGAGATTCGATTCTGGTGCAAGGCTTTTTTTGAAGTTTTTCACACTTTCGTCATAATCGTATAAATATAGAACTATATGACTACTTAACGCTCAAGATTGCGCTTTTTAGACATAAAAAAGGCGACCCTGAGGTCGCCTTTTATTCATTTGCAGAGTATTAACGTCTAACGTGTTTTGTTAGTTCGATAACACGAAGCTTAGCAATCGCTTTTTGTAGCTCAGCTGATGCGCGAGCAAAATCAACATCACCATGTGATGTTTTGATCTTGTCTTCTGCAGCACGTTTCGCTTCTTCTGCTTTTGCTTGATCCAAGTCTTCGCCTCGGATAGCAGTATCAGCCAGAACGGTTACGCCGCCAGGTTGTACCTCAAGGATACCACCGGACACGTAAAACACTTCTTCGTGACCGTGTTGTTTAACCAGACGCACCATACCAGGCTTAATAGGCGTTAATAAAGGCGTATGGCCAGGTAAAATCCCTAGCTCACCTTCCGCACCTGAAACCTGGATAGACTCTACTCGACCGCTGAATATTTGCTTTTCAGCGCTTACGACGTCTAAATGCGTGGTCATTTGATTACTCATAACACTCTCCTGCCTAATTACAGGTTCTTAGCTTTTTCCAGCACAGAATCGATGTCACTTGCGTAAAGGAATGCTTGCTCAGGAACATCATCGTAGTCCCCAGCTAATAGACCTTTAAAGCCACGTAGCGTTTCTTTCAGAGGTACGTAACAACCAGGGTTGCCAGTGAATACTTCTGCTACATGGTACTCTTGCGTTAGGAACTTCTCGATTTTACGTGCACGGGCTACGATTAGCTTATCTTCTTCAGATAGCTCGTCCATACCTAGGATAGCAATGATGTCTTTCAGCTCTTTATAGCGCTGAAGAATACCTTGCACACCACGTGCTGTGTCATAGTGCTCTTGACCAACTACTAGCGGGTCTAGCTGACGAGAAGTAGAGTCTAGTGGATCGATTGCTGGGTATAGACCTAGCGATGCGATGTTACGAGACAATACAACTGTTGCATCCAAGTGAGCAAACGTTGTTGCTGGAGATGGATCCGTTAAGTCATCCGCAGGTACATATACCGCTTGAATAGACGTGATAGAGCCCGTCTTAGTCGAAGTGATACGCTCTTGTAGTACACCCATCTCTTCAGCAAGAGTTGGCTGGTAACCTACCGCAGATGGCATACGACCTAGTAGTGCTGATACTTCCGTACCCGCTAGCGTGTAACGGTAGATGTTATCTACGAAAAGTAGTACGTCACGACCTTCGTCACG
Organism: Motilimonas sp. 1_MG-2023; assembly: GCF_030547455.1. Classification (NCBI taxonomy): domain Bacteria; kingdom Pseudomonadati; phylum Pseudomonadota; class Gammaproteobacteria; order Alteromonadales; genus Motilimonas; species Motilimonas sp. 1_MG-2023. The sequence goes on from NZ_JAUOPX010000014.1 coordinate 1,332, forward strand.
GAACTTCTCAGCCATTGTTAGGCCCGTTAGTGCTACACGTAAACGGTTTCCTGGAGGCTCGTTCATCTGGCCGTAAACCATGGCTACTTTATCAAGTACGCCAGATTCTTCCATCTCGTAGTAGAAGTCATTACCCTCACGAGTACGCTCACCTACACCAGCAAATACAGAAAGACCCGAGTGCTCTTTTGCGATGTTGTTGATAAGTTCCATCATGTTAACGGTCTTACCAACACCAGCACCACCAAACAGACCAACTTTACCACCTTTAGCGAATGGACAAATTAGGTCGATAACCTTGATGCCTACTTCGAGTAGCTCAGTGCTGCTTGACTGGTCTTCATAAGAAGGCGCAGCGCGGTGAATTTCATATTTTTCATCTGTCGCAATAGGACCAGCTTCATCGATTGGCTCACCTAATACGTTCATGATGCGACCTAGGGTGGCTGTACCTACAGGAACCGCGATAGGCGCTTCTGTATTTACCACTTCTAGACCACGTTGTAGACCCTCTGAAGAACCCATCGCAATGGCACGAACAACGCCGCCACCAATTTGCTGTTGAACTTCCATCACAAGGCCTTGGTTTTGACTTTCGCTTGTGACTTTCAGTGCGTCGTACACTTTTGGTACGCTGTCTTGTGGAAACTCGATGTCCACAACTGCACCGATAATCTGGACGATTTTACCAGTACTCATGTCAATTCCTCTAAAACCTTCATTAAACCTTGCTTAAACTGCTGCAGCGCCGCCACAAATCTCAGATAGTTCCTGAGTAATGGCTGCTTGACGAGCTTTGTTCGCAACTAGTTGTAGATCATCTATCAGGTTACCAGCGTTGTCGGTTGCAGCTTTCATTGCCACCATACGTGCCGCTTGTTCACAGGCTAGGTTTTCAACCACACCTTGATAAACCTGAGATTCAACAAAACGATTCAGCAACGTGTCTAAAATAGACTTAGGTGCTGGCTCGTAGATGTAATCCCAACTGTGCTTACTTAACTCTTCGTCATCTTCAGCTTTTGGCAAAGGCAGTAACTGATCGATAGTTGGCTTTTGCACCATGGTGTTAACAAACTTGTTATACACCACAAACAAACGGTCAAGCTTACCTTCATTGTACGCATTCAACATTACTTGAACCGAACCAATCAGGTCATTCACTGATGGGCTATCGCCCAAACCGCCTGCTTGTGCTACTACCTTACCGCCATGGCTATTAAAAAATGCAGTTGCTTTATTACCGATAACAGCAATATCCACTTCTGCATTTTTGTCCTGCCAATCTTTCATGCCTTTAAGGGCCTGCTTAAACAAGTTAATGTTTAAACCACCACATAAGCCACGATCAGTAGAAACGATAATGTAGCCAACGCGCTTAGCTTCCCTTTCTTCTAAGTAAGGGTGCTGATATTCCAGCTTACCAAGTGCGATGTGACCGATCACTTTGCGCATTGTTTCGGCATAGGGACGGCTGCTTGACATACGCTCTTGCGCACGTCGCATCTTAGATGCTGCAACCATCTCCATGGCGCCAGTGATCTTTTGAGTGTTTTTAATACTCGCGATCTTGTTACGTATTTCTTTAGCGCCGGCCATTTTGTAACTCCTATATGATTAAATACTGACTGCTAATGCAGTTCAGCTTTACCAGGTTTGAGTTGATTTAAAGCTTTCTAAGATACTTGTTAGCTTAGCTTCAATCTCACCGCTGTAATCACCTGATTCATTAAGAGCTGCAATGAAATCGCCGTGCTCGTTCTTCGCATAAGCTTGTAATGCAGATTCGAAATCTAATACTTTGCTTAGCTCAACGTCGCGTAAGAAACCTTTCTCAGCAGCAAACAATGACAGACCTTGTTCAACAATTGACATCGGTGCGTATTGGTGTTGCTTCATCAACTCGGTTACTTTTTGACCGTGGTCAAGCTGCTTACGCGTCGCTTCATCAAGGTCAGAAGCAAACTGAGCAAAGGCTGCTAGTTCACGGTACTGTGCAAGTGCGGTACGGATACCACCAGATAGCTTTTTAACCAGCTTAGTCTGAGCGCTACCACCTACACGAGATACTGAGATACCTGGATCTACCGCTGGACGAATACCGTTGTTAAACAGTTCAGTCGTTAAGAAGATTTGGCCGTCAGTAATAGAGATTACGTTTGTTGGTACGAACGCAGATACGTCACCCGCTTGAGTTTCAATGATAGGTAACGCAGTCAAAGAACCGGTTTTACCTTTCACTTCACCGTTAGTGAATTTTTCTACATAGTTTTCGTTAACACGAGCAGCACGCTCAAGTAGACGAGAGTGAAGGTAGAATACATCACCTGGGTATGCTTCACGGCCTGGTGGACGCTTAAGCAATAGTGAGATCTGACGGTAAGCAACAGCTTGCTTAGATAGATCATCATATACGATCAACGCGTCTTCACCACGGTCACGGAAGTACTCACCCATGGTACAACCAGAGTAAGGCGCTAGGTATTGTAGTGCAGCTGCTTCAGAAGCAGAGGCAACAACAACGATAGTGTTAGCTAGCGCGCCGTGCTCTTCAAGCTTACGAACCACGTTGGCAATAGTCGACGCTTTCTGGCCGATTGCAACATAGATAGAGTAAATACCTGAATTTTTCTGGTTAATGATCGCATCGATTGCGATAGCGGTTTTACCTGTTTGACGGTCACCGATAATCAGCTCACGCTGACCACGACCCACTGGAATCATCGCATCGATTGCTTTCATACCTGTTTGAACAGGTTGGTCTACCGATTTACGCTCGATTACACCCGGTGCAATCACTTCGATTGGTGAAAAGCCGTCATTTTCAATTGGACCTTTACCATCGATAGGTTGACCTAGGGTGTTAACCACACGACCTAATAGACCTTTACCTACTGGAACCTCAAGGATACGACCAGTAGATTTAACTTTTTGACCTTCGGCTAGATCCTGGTAAGGACCCATTACAACCGCACCAACTGAGTCACGCTCAAGGTTTAATGCAATTGCATAGTTACCGTTAGGTAATTCGATCATTTCACCTTGCATACAGTCAGCAAGACCATTTATACGAAGGATACCGTCACTTACAGATACGATAGTACCTTCATTTCGAGCTTCACTCACAACGTTGAAGTTTTCAATTCGTTGTTTGATCAGATCACTGATTTCTGTGGAATTCAGTTGCATGCTCATTCCCCGTTAGGATTGCAGTGAGTCTGCTAGGCGGTCAATTTTACCGCGAACAGAACCATCAATAACTAAATCACCTGCGGTGATTACTAAACCCGCAATAAGCGACTTATCGACACTACAATTCAGCTTCACTTTGCGTGCGAGACGTTTTTCCAAAGAAGCAATAATATCAGCCTCTTGGCCCTTGGTTAGTTCAGTCGCCGAAACTACAACAGCTTCAACTTCTTGCTTAAACTCAGCCACTAGGCCAAGGTAAAGCTCACTTACCAAAGGTAAAACGCTCAAGCGTCCATTTTCAGCCATCACCTTAATTAGGTTCTGACCGTTCTCATCGAGTTGACCTTCACAGATTGTTAAAAACATCTCAGTCAACTCTGCGCCGGCTCTATCACCTTTTAGCAGCTGAGCTACGCTTTCGTTTTCTGCTACTTGTGCAGCAAAAAACAGCATCTCAGCCCAAGTTTCGGTGTTACCTTTTTCAACGGCAAAATCGAAAGCTGCTTTAGCATAGGGGCGAGCGATTGTAGTCAATTCAGACATAAGCCCCGCTCCCTTAAAGTTCAGCTACAAGTTTGTCAATGATGTCAGCACTTGCCTTAGCATCAACAGAACGCTCGATGATTTTCTCAGCACCCGCAATAGCTAGAACCGCAAGTTGTTTGCGAAGCTCTTCTTTTACACGGTGACGTTCAGCTTCAATTTCAGCTTGGCCTTGCGCGATAATCTTGGCGCGCTCAGCTTCCGCTTCATTTTTAGCTTCATCGATAATTTGGTTTCTACGCTTGCTCGCTGCATCAATTATATCTGCTGCTTGTGCTTTCGCTTCTTTAAGCTGTTCGCCAGCTTTAGCTTGCGCTAGTACAAGATCTTTTTCTGCACGACTTGCGTCGGCTAGACCATCAGCAATTTTCTTCTGACGCTCTTCAATCGCATTCATCAGTGGTGGCCACACGAACTTCATGCAGAACCATACAAATAATGCGAATGAGATCGCTTGGCCTAGTAGGGTAGCGTTAATACTCATAACGACACACCTCCTTAATTAAGGAAACTAATATTAGCCAAGTTGACTTAGGAATGGGTTTGCAAATACGAAGAACAGTGCAACACCCACAGCAATCATAGAGATCGCATCAAGTAGACCAGCAACGATGAACATTTTAGTTTGTAGTGCAGGCGCTAGCTCAGGTTGACGAGCAGAAGCTTCTAGGAACTTACCACCTAAGATTGCGAAGCCGATTGCAGTACCTAGTGCAGCCAGACCGATCATGATTGCAACAGCGATAGCAGTAAAGCCGATTACAGTTTCCATTTTTCTCTCCGTTTGAATAAAACTTTTTTGTAAAAAAATTAATTAAAAAATTTAGTGATCTTCATGAGCCATACTGAGATATACAATCGTCAGCATCATGAAAATAAAGGCCTGTAGTACAATTACTAAAATATGGAAAATAGCCCAAGGTACAGAAAGTACGAATTGGCTCCACCATGGTAGTAATGCAATCAGAATAAAGATCAACTCACCTGCGTACAGGTTACCGAACAAACGAAGCGCTAACGATATAGGCTTCGCAATCAAGGTGACTGATTCCAATACAAAGTTAATTGGAATAAGCGCCCAGTGATTGAAAGGTTGTAGGGTTAATTCTTTCGTAAACCCTTTTATTCCCTTAACCTTAATGCTGTAGTAAACAATCAAGAAGAACACACTTAGGGATAAACCTAGTGTAATGTTCAAGTCAGTTGTCGGTACAATTTTTAGGTAAGGAACACCCATCTGTGCGGCGGCATGAGGTATAAAGTCAACCGGTATTAAGTCCATTGTATTCATCAGGAAAACCCAGACGAATATGGTTAAACCTAGTGGTGCGATAACCGGATTGCGACCATGGAATGATTCTTTCACCACACCGTCTACAAACTCCACTAGCATTTCAATAAAACATTGAAGTTTACCAGGGACACCAACCGTTGCTTTTTGCCCAACCTTGTAGAAAACCCACAAGAACAGAGCACCTAAGCCTACTGAAAACAGGAGTGAGTCAATGTGCCAAGTCCAGAACCCTTCACCCACTGCCAAATTGGTCAGATGGTGTTGGATATAACCGGAAGCTGTTAATGCTTCACCTTGAGCAGCCATTTTTCATCCCGCTGTTATGGTTAAAAAAGAAAGGAATACTCCATTGCGCAACCAACGCCACAGCAAAAGCCAAATAAAGCGAAAAAATATCTAACTCCATCCATGCTAATGCGATGGCCAGCATCACAATAGTTAGTATTAACTTCACCACCTCTCCGAGGTACAAGCTCATGACCACACTTTTTGATTGTCTTGCACCTGCATAAGCAAAAGCGAGCCAAACAAAAACTAGGTTCGGAACAATGTAAATAGCACCGCCGACTAATGCAGATAAACCTGCATGCAGTCCTGATGCCAATCCACAGATAAGTGTTACCGCTAACACCAATAATGCCTGAAAGCCAACATGTTTCAGTGCAGCCTGACGGCTTTGATCCACTAACTTCCCAGACACTCAGTTCTCCCAGCTTAGTTTAATGTTTGTGAATGAATTATTAACACTTGGATAATACAATCATTCAACTGTACAAAAAACGCCACAAATTATACTTGGAAAGTGATTGAATGCAACTCGGGAAAGCATTGATTACAGGGGTTTTGCGGGAATTTGAGATACGCGGGACTTCACAAAAAGCTAATTGCTTTGCAAAAGCCCCGTTTTACACGACTTTCAGCCGTTTTCTGGCATAAATTTACCTAAAATATCGTCCAACTCAGTCACAGATTGATAATCAATAACTAACTTGCCAGAGCCTTTTTTTCCTTGTTTTATAGATACTTGCGAACCTAAAAAGGCCGAAACCTTAGATTCGATAGAAATAAGGGCTGGATCCGCTTCTTTTTTCGGTTTTTCCGAAACTGGAGCTTGTTGTTGCTTAATTAATTTTTCCGTTTCACGAACCGTCAACCCCTTAGCAACAACTTGCTGTGCTATTTCCGATTGTAGTTCACCAGTCAAACCTAAAAGCGCTCGCGCATGCCCCATATCTAAGTCACCATGCTCTAACAAGATTTTAACATCATCATTCAAACTGTTAAGTCTAAGTAAATTTGTTACAGTGGTACGTGACTTACCAACCGCCGTCGCCACTTCTTGATGGGTCAATTCAAACTCTTGCATCAAACGCTGTAATGCCACCGCTTCTTCCATGGCATTTAAATCTTCACGCTGAATATTTTCGATCAACGCAATTGCGACAGCAGCTTCATCGCTAGCATCTTTCACCACACAAGGCACAGATGTAAGACCCACTTGTTTAGCTGCACGCCAGCGACGTTCACCGGCAATGATTTCATATTGCTCATCACCCATTTCACGAACAATGATTGGCTGAATAACCCCTTGCACTCGAATCGAGTTAGCAAGCTCTTCAAGGGCATCGGGTGACATGTCTTTACGTGGCTGATATTTACCCGAATGAAGCGCAGCCACCGGTAAATCGCATAAACGGCCTTGTGTTTCATTGGCTCGCTGCTGTGCATTATCTCGACTAATATCAGCTTGAACTTGAGCATGACGAGCAGCTGTACTGGTTCCTAGTAAAGCATCTAAACCTTTACCTAAGCCGCGTTTTTTAGGAAGTGTCATAACCAGCCTCTAAGCATGAACGAGTTGAGTTTGTTGTTGTTCTTCGCGGCGTAATATCTCACCCGCTAATGCTAAATATGCTTTAGCACCATTTGAACCTTTATCGTAATACATTGCCGGCGCACCAAAACTAGGGGCTTCAGCTAGACGGACATTACGTGGGATCACAGTGCGGTACACTTTTTCACCAAAATGAAGTTTCAGTTGATCCGATACGTCTGACGATAAGCGGTTACGAGGATCGTACATAGTGCGCAAGATACCTTCGATTTTTAAATCGCTATTAATGACGGCAGCCAGCTTGCTAATGGTATCAACTAATGCCGTTAAGCCTTCTAACGCATAATATTCACACTGCATCGGTACTAATACTGAGTTAGCCGCAGATAAAGCATTGACCGTCAACATATTCAATGAAGGTGGACAATCGATAAACACATAATCGTAATTATTCGCTTCGGCTTCAAGCATAGAGCGCAAACGAGTCTCTCTGGCAAAGCAATCCATCAGCCTTATTTCGGCAGCGGTAACATCACCATTGGCAGCAATGAGGTGATAACCGCCAGAAGTTTCCTTCACTACCGCCTCAGAAATCGGTTTTTCATCAATTAATACATCGTAAGCTGTCGCCCCCACATTGTACTTATCAACACCACTACCCATAGTGGCGTTACCTTGAGGATCGAGATCTATAACCAGTATTTTGCGCTTAGTAGCGGCTAGTGAAGCGGCGAGGTTGACACAAGTGGTGGTTTTTCCAACACCGCCTTTTTGGTTGGCAATCGCTATTATTTTTCCCACGATGTTCCCTATAGAACAGCTTGCCGGAGCAGGCGTTACACTTTTTTAATCAAAACCAGATGGCGTTGGCCTTCTAACTCTGGAACGGTTAACTTGTGCGTAGCCACTAATTCAAAACCATCTGGTAAGTTTGCTATTTCCTCATCAGGTAATAGCCCCTTTAAGGCGATAAAAACGCCCTGTTTCGCAGGTAGATGAGGACACCATTTCAACATGTCGTGTAAGGATGCAAACGCACGACTTAAAACCCCATCAAATCCTGCCTCATCATGAAACTCCTCGACACGGCTTTGTACTGGCGTGACATTTTTAATGCCTAGTTCTAACAGCACTTGGCGAATAAAGCGAATTCGTTTACCTAAGCTATCAAGTAAAACAAATTCTTTATCGGGATTCATAATGGCTAAAGGTAGGCCTGGTAAACCAGGTCCGGTACCAACATCGATAAAGCGTTGTCCTTGTAAATAAGGGCTAACCACGATGCTATCAAGAATATGTTTTACTAACATGTCTTCAGGGTTACGCACTGAAGTCAGATTGTACGCCTTGTTCCACTTATGCAGCAAGTTGACCAAGGCAATCAGCTGTGATTTTTGTTGATCGGACACCGATAAATCAGTCTTTTTTATCAAATTGTCCAGTTTTTGTTCTAGCACGAGTAAACCCTTAACCAGCTTTACGTAATAAGCCTAATTTTTTTAAATGAATTAATAAAATAGAAACTGCAGCAGGGGTAATACCAGAAATACGAGAGGCCTTACCGACTGTTTCTGGACGTGCATCTGCTAACTTAGCTTTCACTTCATTAGACAAGCCTGAAATAGTTGAATAATCAAAGTCAGTTGGCAGAGCGGTATGCTCGTTACGTTTTTGACGATTAATTTCTTCTTGCTGGCGCTCGATATAGCCTTGGTATTTAATTTGTATTTCAACTTGCTCGGCGGCTTGTGCGTGCTCAAGTTTAGGCCCTAATGCTTCAATTTCCATTAAAGAATCGTAAGTCAACTCGGGACGACGCAATAACTCTTCTAGTGAGTGCTCACGGGTTAATGGATTTTTTAACTTAGTATTCAATTGGTCAAGATAAGGTGAGCCCATATGCGCCCAAGTTGCTTTTAAGCGTTGTCGCTCTGTCTCAATGAGTTCCAATTTTTCATTAAATGCTTGCCAACGAACATCATCCACTAAACCAAGTTCACGACCTTTGGCGGTTAAACGAATATCAGCGTTATCTTCACGTAGTAGCAAACGATACTCGGCGCGACTAGTAAACATACGATAAGGTTCTTTGGTACCTAAGGTTGAAAGATCGTCAATCAGTACGCCAATGTAAGCTTGATCCCGCTCTGGACTCCAGCCCTCTTTGCCTTGTGCGCTTAATGCTGCGTTCATACCAGCTATCAAACCTTGTGCACCAGCTTCTTCATAACCGGTAGTGCCGTTGATTTGACCCGCAAAGAATAAACCTTGAATAAACTTATTTTCAAAAGTTTGTTTTAAGTCACGTGGATCGAAGTAGTCATACTCAATAGCATATCCAGGGCGTGTGATATGTGCGTTTTCAAAACCTTTCATTGAGCGAACAATTTGAACTTGAACATCAAACGGTAGACTTGTTGATATGCCATTAGGATACAACTCATGAGTGGTTAGTCCTTCCGGCTCAATAAAGATCTGATGGGATGATTTATCCGCAAAGCGCATCACTTTGTCTTCAATTGAAGGGCAGTACCTTGGCCCGATCCCCTCAATCACACCTGAATACATGGGGCTGCGATCTAAATTGTTGCGGATCACTTCATGAGTACGATCATTGGTATGAGTAATAAAACACGGGATCTGAGTCGGGTGATCACGACGAGATCCTAAAAATGAAAATACCGGTGTTGGATTATCACCCGCTTGCACTTGTAACTCAGAGAAATCAACAGTTCTAGCATCAATACGGGGTGGTGTACCTGTTTTTAAGCGATCTATGCGCAGTGGTAATTCACGTAAACGATGAGCCAATGAGATCGATGGTGGATCGCCAGCTCGGCCACCACTGTGATTAACCATACCAATGTGGATTAGGCCATTTAGAAAAGTACCTACGGTTAATACCACAGACTTAGCTCGGATCTTCAGACCCATTTGGGTTACTACACCAACAACACGATCGTTTTCAACAATCAAATCATCACAAGCTTGCTGGAAGATTTTTAAATTTTCTTGGTTTTCTAGTTTGCTACGGACAGCGGCTTTGTACAGCGCTCGGTCTGCTTGTGCTCGTGTGGCACGAACGGCTGGGCCTTTGCTTGAATTAAGGGTTCGAAATTGAATGCCTGCAAGATCCGTGGCTTGCGCCATGATCCCACCTAGTGCATCGATCTCTTTTACCAAATGCCCTTTGCCAATGCCGCCAATTGCTGGATTACATGACATTTGGCCAAGGGTATCAACGTTATGAGTTAACAATAACGTGTTTTGTCCCATTCGAGCAGCAGCAGCAGCGGCTTCTGTACCAGCATGGCCACCACCAACAACGATCACATCAAAATACTCGTGGTAATTCATATATCCTCAAAACAGCATAGATCTAAAAAACAGCCGCGCATTCTAACCCTTAATCGCGCTGGGGAGAAGGATCAAATGATCATTAAAAAAATCCCTTTGGATCTAAATAAATATATATAGATCTTTAAAGATCTTTCTTATTAGATCTTAATATTAGATCTCGCGTGATCCGTGGATAACCCCCTTTATGATCATGAGATCAAGATCTTAACCTTGATCATCTCATGTGGACAGGGTGGGATCTGCCTCCGTATATGCTGAGCTTAACTTGATGGTTTATCCACAGATGGTAATTGATTGTAAACTATATATAGGATAACTAATGGTTAATAAGAGCTTAGATCTATACTTATACACATAAAATAATGTGGAAAAGATCGTCTTGTTGATGATTTTTGTCTGCTGTGAGGAGGGTATTAGGCTGCTTACTTGGCTGTTTGTTGCTTCAAGCTGAATTAAAATATGAGCAAAGCCGGAAAAATTAGCTTGGTTTTGCTCATATTCGCTAGCTACGGATTGATTTTTTCTAACCAACTAGGGATCCATGCTTCAGCGGCATCTTCCGGTATTGGGAATTCCTGAATATCGATCTTTAGGGGGGCTCCCGTTTGTACTGCGCCAAGCTCTTGTAACTGTGAATCCATTTTTAAGCCTGCTTCACAAAAAGTATCGTAGCTTGAGTCACCTAGCGCAATGACGCCGTAACGGAGGCCTCTTAATTGCGGTTTTTGTTCTATTAATTGATGCGCAAAGTTTTGTATTGATTCTGGATAATCGCCTGCGCCATGAGTAGAGGTGACGACTAACCATATTTGTTTTTGATCTATTGGTAGCGAGGTTAGGTCGGCTGGGTTATGGATTTGGTGTGCAAAACCGGCTTCTTCTATATAAGGAATGAGTGCATCAGCTATATATTCAGAAGCGCCCATCGTTGTACCTACAATAAGGTGGATAGTGGTCATCTAGATTCCTTTGCCAGAGATTAGTTATATTGACCATTATATTTAGTCTTAATATTTAAATATATGTTTGACTGATATCCATACCACCCTTCTGCTTGAGCCCTATTTTCTATGGAAGTGACAATAAGGCATAAATAAATATATTTTACATATAAAACAAAGTGTTGAGATTTTATCAATGTTTTTTGAAAGATATATCAGCCTGATCCGGTTCTGTTAATAGAGTATGGCGCACTGTTACTCATTACTATTTTTTACTTAATTCTATTAACAGGGTATCAAAATGAAAAAATCTAATATCGCATTAGCTTCAGCAATTTCAGGTGTGTTAGCACTGGGCGCAACCATGATTAGCTCACCCGCAATGGCGGCAGAAAAAGAGAAATGCTACGGCGTTGCCAAAGCAGGACAAAATGATTGTGCAACTAAGTCTAGCTCTTGTGCTGGTACGTCAAAAGTTGATAACCAAGGTGATGCTTTTATTGCTGTTCCTAAAGGGCTGTGTGAAAAATTAGCGGGTGGAAGCTTAGAGCCTAAAGAATAATGTCTTTGGCCAAATTAACGGGCGGGGTAGGCATTGGCCTACGCCATCCGCACTTTAAATCGATCCTTGAAAGCAAGCCTGATCTTGCGTTTCTAGAAGTTCACAGTGAAAACTATTTTAATCCACATGGTCAAAGTCGTTATTTCCTGGATCAATTGATGCAGCAATACCCCATATCTTGTCATGGTATTGGCCTATCTTTAGGCAGTGCGGATCCCTTAAGTGCTTCACATTTAGCACAATTAAAAGATCTTGTTGATCACTGCCAACCGGTGCTGATTTCTGAACACCTGAGTTGGGGATCCATTAACGGACAGTTCTTTAATGATCTGTTACCCCTACCTTATACACAGGAACTACTCAATCATTTCTCGACTCGTGTTGAGCAAGTTCAGCACGTTTTAGGTCGTCAGATCTTGATTGAAAACCCATCGTCTTATTTGCGATTTAATCAGTCAGTGATGCCCGAGTGGGAATTGTTGAATAGGCTTGTCGATCAAACAGGGTGTGGCTTATTGCTTGATTTAAATAATATTTATGTTAGCTCGATGAATTTAGGCTTTCGTTGCAGTGAATATTTAGCAGAGATTAATACCGCTGCGGTGCAAGAAATTCATCTTGCTGGGTTCACCCGTAAAGTTTTATCTGAAGGTGAGATCTTAATTGATACTCACGGTAGTCGCGTCAGCGATCCGGTTTGGGGTTTGTACCAAAACTACCTTGAAGCAAATCCAGCAGTGGCAACATTAATTGAGTGGGATACTGACATTCCGCCGTTATCTGTGCTGCTTGAAGAGCAACAAAAGGCCCTTGCTTATGGATAAGTCAATGATACTCAGTCAGCTCCAAACTAAATTTGGGGCGGCGTTGCGTTATCAGGCCTCAGATATTGAACAGCATGTTTCGGGTGGCCTATTTTCGGCAGAGCAAGTGATTCAACTTTACCGCAATAACTTTGTCATCTCTTGTTGTGATGCATTACAAGCTAGCTTTCCTGTGACACATAAGCTTGTTGGTGAGGACTTCTTTACCAGTGTGGCGAGGCAATGGGTGTTGTCTAACCCGCCGCAATCAGGAAACATTATCGATTATGGTGAAGGATTTGCCTCTTGGTTAGCGGAATTACCGCAATCAGCGTCATTGCCTTACGTTGCCAGCATTGCGCAATTAGAGTGGGTGATAGAGCAAACCGCGTCGGCTGAAATGGTATTCGAGCCGTTTCCATTTGCCGATTTATCGGCGCTCCCTGCCACACAATATTCATTTATAAGGTTTCACTTAGCACCTCAATTCTCCTTATGTGGGGCATCAGAAGCTATTTATCCCCTTTATCAAATGGCGCAGCAAGACCAATTTGAAGCCATCAACTTAAACATGCCTAGTTACGTTTTATTGCAAAAGCAGCCTGATTTTACAGTTAGCTTGCAGCCATTAGACGAAGCTGATTATCAGTTTCTTTTAGGGTGTACCCAAGGGCTTACCCTAGCAAATATAGCGGAGCAATTGGGAATTGATCCTAGCCATTATGTTCAAACCTACATTGCTCAAGGGGTACTTAACCGATTTAGTTGTCTGGAGAATGAATATGAATAAATTGATCGATACTTATGATAAAGCAGTGTCTGCAATGTTGGCTTATTTTGTGCCTTTGCTTTTATTGTCAACTCGCTTGTGGGTAGCTTGGGTCTTTTTTCGCTCGGGGTTGCTGAAGTTTAATAGTTGGGACAGTACGTTATATTTGTTTGAGTCGGAATATCAGGTGCCGATTATCCCTTGGCTCTGGGCGGCATATTTAGGTACGGCGGCTGAGCTGATCTTGCCAGTATTTCTTGTTTTAGGCTTGTTAACTAGGCCGATGGCGGCAGTGTTATTCGTGTTTAATATTATTGCTGTGGTGTCTTATCCCGTACTGTGGGATGGCGGCTTTTATGACCATCAACTATGGGGATTAATGATTTTAATCAATGTGGTTTGGGGAGCAGGACCCATTGCTGTTGATACGTGGTTACGTAGAAAATGGTGTGATAAGGGCTAAAGGATGAGCAAGCCTGCTCAATGGCAATGAACAGGCTTGTTGTATTGTTTTAGAAGTAGAGTCTAACCACTGACTCAGTAACACAAGCAGGGCGTCTACATCCTTCTATCTCTACTGAAATCTCTTTTACTAGCTCTAAGCCACGCTTAATGGGATTAACCTTGCATAAGCGTGTTCGGGCGCGAATACGGCTACCCACTTTTACGGGGTAAGGAAAACGCACCTGATTCAGGCCGTAATTCACTGTCATTTTCGCCGTAGGATAACGAGGATTATCACTGTCGACACTTTCTGTTAATACAGGTAGTAGAGAGAGTGTTAAAAAGCCATGGGCGATTGTGGATTTAAAAGGCGACTGCTCTTCAGCACGGCTGGGATCTGTGTGGATCCATTGGTAATCTTGCGTCACCTTGGCAAATTCATCGATGGTTTGCTGAGTAATATCAAACCAAGGCCCAACGTGTATTTCCTCACCCAGTTGTTGCGATAAATCTTCAAGCACGGCTTCGGCCTTAGGGTGCAATTCAACTTCTTTTGTCGCAACGCTGTTAGAGTTAGAAATCAGTTGATGTTCTCTTGCCCAGTTAGCTAATTGGTTATTATGAGCTTTATTGAGAAACTCGATCCAATAGTCACGAATAGTGGGCGATAACCAGTCTTTTAGTTCAAACGGGTTTTGTGCCAGAATTTCTTTTTTTTGTTTAAGAAAATCAACCACTTTCATTGTTTTATCCTGTTTAGATTGGTGTGTATTGAGACATAAATAGCTAAATTTAGTATGTTCTTAATTTACTAAAAACGAAACATTAAATCTAAGACCACAACTTAAGCGATAGGTTGCTATTTTTTTGCTATTAATTACTGGCGCAGTGCTGCTAGATAGCAGCAAATAGTCCATTATTATAATACAAAACCGAAGAAAGTATTATTTTGTTTTAGTTTGATGATTCAAGGTGCAATAAAAAGGCTTTTTTTTCAATACCAGCAGAATATCCTGCCAATTTTCCAGATGCCGCAATAACTCGATGGCAAGGGTTACACAATATCAAAGGGTTTTTGCCTATTGCCTGGGCGATAGCACGAACAGCCTTGGGTTTTTTTAGCTGATCGGCCATCCATTTATAAGTTACCGTTTCACCGTAGGGGATGTTTTTCAGCTGCTGCCATACTTGCTGTTGAAATTCACTTCCTTTGGCATGCAGAGGAAGATCGAATTGTCTTAAGGCGAGATTAAAATACGCATTAACTTGTCTGTCTGTTTCTTTAAATAGTGGGGGAGCTGCATCTAACGTTATAAATTGGTATGAGGGGAGGTAGGGTTGTTTCTTTTGATTGCTAAAGTAGAGTCCTGTGAGCTGGTCTGCTTCACTAAAGGCCAACATCTCACCCTGAGGTGTATTGAAACGAGTATAAAACACAGCCTATTCCTCAATCAAAACGACATAATAGCATCTAGTTAAATAGCATTTTAAGTTAAGTATTTTGCCAGACATGATTGAAATCAATATATGGTTGATTTTTGTTTGATTATTTTGCTTAGTAGTCTGTTTAACTCCAGCATTTCATCTACAGACAATACGCTAACGTTTTGTTCTCTCACTTGGTTCAAATCATAGTATAAAGACTCTACCAGTGAGCATCCCTCATGGGTTAATAGAAGGGTTTTGGAGCGTTGATCTTGTGGGTTAGGGGCGTCGACAATTAAGCCTTTGCTAATGAGTTTGTTGATGATCTTAGTTAACCCCCCAGAACTAAATAAAAGATATTTAGCAATATTTTTTGGCGTTAGCTGTTGCGGTGCCGATTCGCGTCTTAGGGACATTAATACGTTAAATTCAGCGACGGTTAGTTGGCTTGGTTGTATTACTGAGTTTAATTCTTCCAAATAAAAATGATGTAGCCGATGTATTTTCACTGCTATTTCACTGGCATCTGAAATAAACCAGTTTTGTTTCATCTTATCGATTATTTCCTCGGTCGAGGAGAATAATACTTTACTCACATTAGTCACCTTTATATATAACTAGCTTTCTAGAAAACTAGTTTCGAACAAATATAATGAGTAGAATAGGTCATCTACTCACGAAGCATAGCTTGTTGCTTTGATTGTTTTTGTCATATATATCATATCCTTATATCTTTAGAGGGAAATGCTTAATAACTTGTTTTGATAGATTTTATGGTTGATTTTTAATAATTGATTAGTGTTTTTAGAATGTTTTTATAGATTTATATGATTCTTTAATTCATATTATTGATTTTATCGTTTTTTATTATGTGTGATTGGTCTGTTTTATCATTTAATCTGAAACTTAATTTTTAAATTCGATAAAAACTAATTATCTGAGTTAATCATTTTGAGCAGGCAAGTTGATTTTGGTTGGCGTGTTACGCACTCAGTGGGAGCCTCACCAGCTAATGGGCCATCAGTTTGTCTGCTCTCCCTATTTTTTACCTCGCTTATGCTGCCTTGCTCTGTTACTAAGGATTTTTGTTGCTGGGTAAAAAAATAGTTGCAGCCTTTGGCTTGCTGCTCGTATTTGGCCTAACGGGCGACAATGGATTTTCCGTTAATAAGCAAATTTAGTTAAGCCGAATTTTGGATTTGCGAAGTTGCATGCTTTACAGCTTTGCAACTAGATAGTCTACAAATCGGGCTGATTTTGCTTATGTTAAAGCTAAAAATGGCACAAAAAAAGCCGACTGGGAGGCCGGCTAAAAAGGAAGTAGTACTTGAACTCACAGCAATCAGTTAAGTTTAAACTCATCACTTAGATGAATTGAGTCTAGTGGATGTATAATTAATAGCTATATAGGAAAACCAAGACATTTGATTAATATTATATAGGATGTGAGGTTGAGCGAATAAATGGTCGAATATGGATAAGGCTTACGAAAGTGGGATATTCAGGCTTCTGCTCTGTAGCCACATGCCTAAGCTGCAGCTTTGAGTCAAGAAGATGAACCAGATTGAAACCGCTAAATATTGATTTGGTCACTATATGAGTTTAGGCTAACTGTGGTTTAATAGCTGGCGCAAATCTTCCCGTAATGTACTTAGGTGTTGGTTAGCCGTTTTCAGTTTGATGAGGTAAAAAATGAGTAACGTATTAGAATTGGTAAAAAATGCACGTCGCAAAAACAAGTTAAAGCGTGAAATTATTGATAATGAGAGCAAGGTTCGCGATAACCGTAAGCGTGTTGATTTGTTGGATAATCTTCTCGATTATATCCGCAGTGATATGACTCAAGCTGAAATTGTTGCCATTGTTGAAAATATGAAAGCGGATTATGAAGACCGTGTTGATGACCATATTATCAAAGGGGCGGAATTGTCCAAAGAGCGTCGCGATATCAATAAGAAAATCCAAGAATTCTCTCGTGGTTTAACGCAAAACGCGAAAAAATAATTGTTATTGCTGACACCCTATTTGAAGCCCGTACAGGGCTTTTTTTCGTTTTAAAACATAAACAGTATGTACTACTAAGCTTACTTTTCTCTTAGATTCATCTAGTCTTAAGGGGGGATCTGTCGCACTAGTCTTGGTTGAGTTTCATCGCTGCCACAAAGTACTTAAATAAAGCGCTTAAATGTTAAGGTACATAGTTGTACTTGCAAATTGGAATATGCGCTGGTTTGAGCTAAAATCCCGCTGGTAACTTTTTAGATGCTCTCTCATCTTTATTTGGCAATAAAAATTTTAACTAGCCAACATGACTTTATTATTTATTCCTTATACTTACTCTAGCCGCAGTGAAACTTGCGCGTATAGTGAAAGTTATCCTTGGCTATTTGCTAAGGAAGCGAGGACTACATTCATACTAGGAGCGTCGTTAGGATGGATTCCACTTTTGTAATATTAGAGCGCATTGCGCAAAATGCCGATTGGCCGACGACGCAGACTTGGACCCAAGTTCTGAATAGAGACTTTCAAGCTAGTTTGGATTTACTGGATGGTTATCGCAGCGATCCTGAAACCTTATATCGCGCAATGAATCAATTTATTGTGATGCCTAATGGCTGCTATGGTCAAGCGGGTGCCGCGGCGGTATTACTGGCAGCAAGCAAAGCTGAAAAAAGTATGAGTGAAGAAGTCGCTGCTGCGATATCTCACTGGATTGAAGCTGCTAAATTGGTTAATGATAGTATTCCAGCCGTTCGTGCCATAGAAATTGATTTTCTGGTGCGCGGTGAGCAAATGGAACTCGCCTCAAGTAAGCTGAAAGAGCTGATTAAAGTTAATCCTGAAGATTATTGGGCATGCCGTAGCGCACTTAATTATTGGGCTGCGATGGGAGATTTGGCACAAGTGGCTATTTGGGGTAAACGCGCTGAAGAATGTGCCCATAGTTCCCGACGTTGGGAGCAAGTGATCTGGCAAATGGGGCTTATAGCCCAACAGCAAAAGCTTTGGCAACAAGCAGCCGGTTTTTACGAGCAGTTAATATCTGCTAGCTCTAGTGATGCCGCGCTTTATCATCATATGAGCGAAGTTTATTTTGAGTTAGGCGAATATAAAAAGGCCCTCGCTTACAATAAAAAATCATTACAATTTAAACCGACGGCTGCTGGCGAACAACTTCAGAAAAGCATCTTGAAAGCCAGTGTTTGGTGGCGTAAGTTGCTGCCTTAGTTCTGCACGGCGCTAACTAACCCGAATCTTGGATAAGCGGACATCGTATATTTTCCTGCAAAAACGCTGTGAATATGTCCTTATAAGCTTTGCGTTTTCGTCCCTGAAAACGAAATTTTGCCGTAAAACATACTTTATTTAACTGCGTTAAGCTTAAACAGTATTTTTAGCTATTCACTAAATGCGACTGACGAAATGCTTGGGTTAATTCTGTAACGTGCTGATATACCCAGTCGGCATGATGGCGGTATTCTTTACCTAGCTCAGGATCATACAAGCACGACCAAGTGTTGGCATTTTTAGCTACTTCTATATCAAACCAAAAATCACCAATATAAACAATTTCTTGTGGTGAAAGCTGCCATTGCTGGGCAATTTTCAATATGCCTTCTGGATCAGGTTTAGCTCGACAATCCTCCCGTGTTAACACAAGCGGAATGTCCAGCTTGAATTTTTCCAGTACATAAAGGCTGGCATCGTGCATATTACGCGTGAGCACGGCGGTGGGGATACCTAATTGCCGCAAGGTGAGCAGTAGCTCTGCTACGCCTTCGATCGCTTCAGCAGCATGGGCGCCGGCCATTTCATGATCATAAATACATTGCTCGGCATGGGATATTTGCTGGTGGCAGGTTAAGGTGGCGAGATGTTCGAGGAGTGGCGACTGCTCAGGAAAGTTAAGCTCAGCTCTGAGTAAGTCAAAGTCGAGCTTCGAATCCACTAGGGTGCCATCTAAATCAAAAATAACCCCTTTAATTTTCGTGAAATCCATTTTTCCACCTTATTAGGTTTGAGCCGATAAGCGTATTGGCAACAATACGCTTATCTATGTGCTAGATGGTTACATCGATTCAAATAGCTTAAGTAACTGATCACTATCGGTCAGCACTTGATGTTCAGCCTCTTTATCTCCGTATACTGCATCTGCAAGTTGTTGTTTCTGTTGTTGCAATTGTAGCACTCGCTCTTCAACTGTTTTTTCACAAATTAGTTTATAAACAAACACCGGCTTGTCTTGACCGATACGATAAGCTCGGTCTGTTGCTTGATTTTCTGCGGCTGGATTCCACCACGGATCGTAATGAATAACGGTATCCGCTGCGGTTAAGTTTAAACCAACGCCGCCAGCTTTTAGTGAGATTAGAAATACCGGTACATCGCCATTTTGGAATGAGTTTATTACGTCTGAACGTTTTTGCGTTTGTCCAGTTAGTTTAGCGTAAGGAATGTTGGCATCTTTAAACTTATTTTCAATGAGCGCCAGCATTTGTGCAAATTGCGAGAAAATCAAAATGCGGCGACCTTCTTCAAGCATTTCTGGCACTATATCCATTAAGAAGTCTAATTTTGCTGATTGGTTAATTTTTTGTGCTTCTTCTAATTTAACCAATTTCGGGTCACAACAAGCCTGACGCATTTTTAGCAGGGCATCTAAAAATTCAATACGACTGCGTGCCATGCCCTTGCTCGCCAATAAGCCTTGCACGCGAGACTCCATGGTAACGCGAATACTTTCGTATAAAGTACGTTGCTCTGGCGGCATTTCAATGAGATGGGTGATTTCTGTCTTCGGTGGTAGCTCTTTCGCTACTTGATCTTTAGTGCGACGCAAGAGAAATGGCGATACTTTTTGTTTCAGCCATTGTTTGGTTTGGAAATCGCCTTCTTTTTCTATTGGCGTACGGTAGTGCTTATTAAAGGCGCTTAGGCCACCTAAAAACCCGGGCATCAGGAAATCATATATAGACCATAGTTCACCAAGGTGATTCTCCATCGGTGTACCGGTTAAACATAAACGGTGATCTGAATTAAGTTTTTTCACCGTTTGTGTCATTTTTGCGGTTGGGTTTTTGATCACTTGCGCTTCATCTAAGATCAATTCACTGAACTCAAATTGGTCTAACTCTTCACTGTCTCGTACCATTAGTGGATAAGTGGAGATGATGATGTCGTGATTGTTTATTTCGCTAAATAGTTGTTTACGCTCTGGCCCGTGCAGTTTTAGTGTGGTTAGATCCGGCGTAAATTTTTTCGCTTCTGCTTCCCAGTTACCCACTAAGCTGGTAGGACAAATAACTAAAGCTGGTTTAGTGAGTTTACCTATGTCTTTGCGGTGCTGCAGATAGGCTAGTGCTTGCACTGTTTTACCTAGACCCATGTCATCCGCTAGGATACCGCCAAAGCCGTAATCAAATAAGAAGTTAAGCCAGTTTAGGCCGTCCTGTTGGTAGCTACGAAGCTCAGCTTTTAAATTAGGTGAAGGTGGGATAGCTTGAATACCGGAAAAATTAGCGAGCTTTTGCGCCAGTTTTTTCACATGTTCACCGCCTACCCAATTATTAATATCTGGTAGTTGTGCTAATAGCCCTGCGTGGGTGTTAGGTAAGCGTAAGGTTAAGTTATCTTGATTGGTGAGCTCTTCCAAAATAGCCAGAATTGGCTCAATAGAGCTACGCTTAATGGTCAGCATGGCGCCATTTTTTTGCGGTAAAATTAGATCGCCTTTTTGCGACTTCCAATCAGTATGGCGTTGGATCCACTCCAGTAACATTGGTAGTAAAGGTAAACTACGGCCTTCTACTTCGATGGTTAAGCCGACATCAAACCATTGACTATTTTCTTCTATTTCAATGTTCATGCCTTGAACTTGCTGTGCGGTTAAGTCGATACTTTTATCAAACTCAACCTGCCAGCCTTGCTGTTTAAGGCGCTCACCATGTAACAGATTAAAACCTAGCCAAAGTTCTTCTTGGCTAATTTTGCTGTTACTGTATAGAAAACCTTGTAGTACTTGCTTGTCTAAACGACCTTGCAGCAGGTGTTCATTAGCGGGTTTTAATTGTAAACGTTGATATTGTTGCCAAGCTTGCTGTTCTTGCTCTAGTTCCCGTTTAATGTGATAACTGTTGCCATGAATGGTAAAGCGTGTTTGGCGCTCAAGGTGGATCACATTTGGGCAAAGACGAACTTCGCCATAGGCGAACCAGAATTCAGCAATAAGCGCGGCTTGGCCATTTTCTAAGCTGCCTTTCTTTACCGTTAACATTGGTACGAGGGGAGCATCAACTTCAACTTTCGGTAATTGAATCGGTGCTGGGATCGCGTCTTCAGTAAAGTTGATTAACAGCTCTTGAGTGAAGTGGGTTGCTTGTTGCTCACCTAATGGTGGTAATGCTTGTAATGCCTGTAAGAAACTGCCTTCTAGTTCTGTTTCAATAGGGCCTGCCACCAGCGAACTAGGAATTAAATACCAAGGGCTAGGCGTAGGTAGAAGCTGCCATTGCTCATCAATACCCTCTAGCTCGATGCTGAGTTGATGCTGATCTTGTTTATTCCAGCTTAAAGTCAGCTTGGCACTGTTGCCTAATAGTAATGGCGAGGCTGTGCTTTCCCAAAAACAACGCCCGGACTTGAGCATGCGCTTTAAGGCTAACTCGTCATTTTCGGTGATAATTACCGTGCTTTTTAGATTGTACTTATCCGTTTCTTTGAGCAGTAACAGCCGCACTAAGTTTTTATCGAAGTCTGTTAACCAAGAGTCAGACCAAGAGTAATCATTCACTAACTCTTCTAATCGTTTACTACTGAATGCGCCAAAACTGCCATCTTTAAGGGTTTTTGCTGCGCCAACTTCTACTTGAATCATTCCATCTTTATTGTTTGATAAACAATAAATTGCCTTTTCTTTTGCCGTTGCATTTGGGCTGCTGGCTTGGCTTTGTTGTAAGTGCTGAGGCAGTTGGCTAAACCATAATTGGTAAGGATCGGCAGGCTCGAGTTGTTTTTGATAAGCGAGTAATAGTGCAACCGCATGCTTACAGTTCCAACCAACAGGGCAAGAGCATTGGCTACGGATGATCAATTTTCCGGGCTGGTTACTGGCTTTTACTTCTACATTGGTGCTGTAGCTAGTTTCTTTATCGCTACCTGTTAGGCTACCAATAAGCTTGTCTAGCTCAGGGCTGTATTTGCATTTTTGTACCATGCCTTCTGTGAATACTTTAAGCCCTCGATCAAAGGTAGGGCCGCCGAAGCTGTTACGTATATCTTTTTCCGAATAATCCAACATGGTACTGAGCATCACTTTCATTTATCGCAGGAAATGGGCCCGATTATATCGCTTTTTGGCTCTCGGGTGGGAAATGTATCTTGATGAGGGTGGCAAAAGTCATGATTAACTGCTGCCACCCTCAACTCTAAGCCTTACAGTTTGGCTTATTTGTTTGATATTTAGGCAATTTGTTTATTTTATTTTGTAGGTCTTTAATTCGAGTGCTATGAGATGGGTGAGTTGAAAGTAACTCTGGTGGTTGCGCGCCGTCTGCAGCTTTAGCCATATTTTGCCATAACTTAATACTTTCATTCGGGTTAAAACCGGCTTTTGCCATTAACTCTAAGCCTAAAATATCCGACTCTGATTCTTGTGTACGGCCATAAGGTAACAAAATGCCGACTTGCGCGCCTAAGCCTAGCCCAGCCATTGCCATACTATGATATTCGCTACCACTTAAAGCGGCGCTGGATAGTTGTAAGCCAAGGTTAGTGATTTGGCTTTGAGATAGGCGTTCATTACTGTGGTTAGCTAATACATGAGCAATTTCATGTCCGATCACCGTTGCTAGTTGATCTTGATTTTCGGCAACTTTTAGTAAGCCAGTATAGACGCCAATCTTTCCACCTGGCAGGGCAAAAGCGTTCACTTGTTTGCTGTCAAACACCACTACTTCCCAATGCTGAAAGCTATTTTGAGGTGGCAATTGTTTAGTAATGGCATTGGTGACACAGGCTACGTATTGGTTAGTCTTTTTATCTAGACTGATCTTTTCTTGTTTTTTCATTTCCTCAAATGATTGCGTTCCGAGCTGTGTCATCTCTGTGTCAGAAAACATAATCACTTGGCCACGGCCTGTGGGCGAGGTGGAGCAGCCAGCAAGTGCCAGACTTGCACAAAGCAGGCTGGTTTTGAAAAAAGAAAAGCTAAATATATTGGTCATGGCTTCTATCCTGTAACCCATCAAACGAGCCCAACATCATACTCCGCCAGAGCCTATAGCTCTAGTTGGTTCTGCAATCGTTAATATTAGGTGATGGTAAGGGAGTATACCCAATTAACTTGAAGGTACATGCTCCAGAGCGCGTGTAATACACGGATTAATGCAAAGCCATTAGCTACTAGCCGTCGTCAATACCTGGCCTATACCTTTGCTGAAATTGAACACCTTAGGTTTATTGGGGTTGCGGTGATTAAGCTTGTTCTTGCTGGGCTAAAGCTTGGATCTCTGGAATAACATCATTGGCCCAACCAAGCCAAGCTTGTTCCATCGCGATACCGCGTTTAAGGCTTAAATACGCAAGTTTTTCGCCTTTGCTCAGGTATTTCATATCTGGAAAGTCGGTTTGAAACGCTAAATACATATTTAAAGTTGCCTGGTGCTCTTCCACCAATCTTTTTAAATCACTTAAAATTGCACTGGCATTGGCGCATTCTCCCGCCATAAATTTTGCCAAGAAAGGTGAGTTTAATAAGCGCTCCGACGTGGGCTTGCTTAGCCAATGCTCTAAGGCCTGTTGACCCGTAGGGGTGACGCTGTAAATTTTTTTATCGGGTTTTCCTTGCTGGGCTTGTTCAATACAGCTGATTAGATCTTCATCAGCCATTTTTTTTAGTTCACGGTAGATTTGCTGGTGGCTAGCTTGCCAAAAATTTGCCGACTTTTCATCGTACTCTTTAGCAAGTTCGTACCCGGTCATATCGCCTTTTTGTAAGGTAATTAACAATACATATTTTAAGCTCATGGCTCGTTCTTTATCCGTTATTTGACCTATTCATATTAACTAATTAACAGTATTAGTTCGAGGATGGACTTTAATTTCTGATAGTGAATATGCATGTATTTGGGAGGTCAGCGGGAATCAAGTACACTGAGGTTAATAACACTATTTGGAATGATTATGCTACATAGCGCCCTGAAGCAACATTTTGGTTTCGAGCAACTTAGGCCTGGGCAAGACCAGGTTATTAACGCGATTATGCAAGGTCACTCAGCGGCTGCAATATTTCCAACGGGCTCTGGTAAATCTCTTTGTTATCAGTTACCCGCAACCTTGTTACCCAACCTCACTTTAGTTATTTCTCCTTTACTGGCACTGATTAAAGATCAGCTCGACTTTTTACAACAGCGTGGCATTGCTGCGGCCTCGATCGATTCCAGCCAAAGTTTTGAGCAAGTACAGCAGGTGATGCAGGGGGTGCGTAACGGTCAGATCAAAATACTGATGATTTCAGTAGAGCGATTAAAAAATGAAAGATTTATGCGCTTTATTGAACAAGTGCCCATTGCGTTAATGGTGGTCGATGAGGCTCATTGTATTTCTGAGTGGGGACACAATTTTAGACCCGACTATTTAAAGTTGGCGCAGTATCAAAAGCAGCTAAGTATTCCACAGGTACTTTTGTTGACAGCCACCGCAACCGAGGCGGTGATTCAAGATATGCAGGCAAAATTTGCAATCAATAGCCAGCACATAGTGGTGACCGGTTTTTACCGTGGTAACTTAGATCTCGCTGTGATGGCAACGGAACCAGCTGCGCGTATGGTTCAGTTACAGCAACTGTTAGCGGCTGATCCTTTATTACCGAGCATTGTCTATGTCACTTTGCAGCACACCGCGGAAGAAGTGGCTGCGCAACTACAACGACAGGGCATAAATGCACAGGCTTATCATGCAGGGATGGAATCAGATAGACGACAGCAAATTCAAGCCGACTTTATGGCCGGTAGCTACACTTGTATTGTGGCGACCATCGCCTTTGGAATGGGGATAGATAAAGCCGATATTCGCCGTGTGATTCATTTTGATTTGCCTAAGTCGATCGAAAACTACAGCCAAGAAATTGGCCGAGCTGGGCGTGATGGTTTAGCGTCACAATGTGTCGTGTTGGCCAATAAATCCAGTTTAACTTTGTTGGAAAACTTTGTTTACGGTGACACGCCTGATCAACGAGCGATCCAAGCTATCCTGGATGAAATTAGCCAAGGGTCTGCTGAGTGGGAAGTGGTGTTGACACGTTTGTCTAACCAAACCAACATTCGTCAACTGCCGTTGAAAACCTTACTGGTTTATTTAGAGATGCGAGGCATACTGCGCCCCGCATACAGTTATTTTGCCGAGTATAAGTTTAAGTATCTATGGGATAAAAACGCCATAGTGCAAGCCTTTCAGGGCGAGCGGCAAGTATTTGTGCAACAAATTTTAAGTTCGTCTGTTCAAGCAAAAATTTGGTGTACTCCGGATCTTGAGCAAATGTGGCAACAACATGGTCAAGCACGCACGCGTGTTATTGCAGCGCTCGATTATCTACATGAAAAAGGCATGATTCAGTTAGAAAGTAAATTGATGACCGACGTTTATCGAATACAGCAACCGCCACACTCACAACCTAATTTAGCCAACGAATTACACCAATTATTCATTAATAAAGAACAGGCTGAAATTAATCGTATTAGCCAGCTGATTGGTTTTTTTGAGTCTGAGCAATGTTTAAGCCATCGGTTAGCGGGTTATTTTGCCGATCATCAAGCACCTGAGCGCTGCGGTCATTGCTCGGTATGTCGTGGTCAAGTGGCACAATTACCTGCAGCTGCGGCGGTACCTATGCCTTCCTCAGAGCAGTTAAGTACTTGGTTATCACCTTTTCAACAAAGTTATGAAACCGCGATGGGATATGCTGCCAGTATTGAGGCTCAAGCTCGGTTTTTATGTGGTATGGCTACACCTGTACTAACCAAAATTAAAGGCCGAAAAATGGCAGGCTTCGCTCAACTAGAGCGGGTGCCATTTAATCAAGTGAAAGGCCTAATAGCGCAATATAATTAAACAGAATCTTGGATGAGCGAAGTAGCATGTGTCATGCTTGATTCGTTATTGCAAATTATTGAACCGGAACGGCATAGGAATCACCATGTTTAAAGTTACGCGTGTGAATGATGCTCGTCTTGATCTTGAGGTTTCAGGCAAGTTGGACAGCGAAGCAATGAAATTAGTGTTAGATGAACTAATCGCAAAAAGTGAAGGTATCAGTGCGGGTAGCATGCTCTATCGAATTGCGGCATTTAATATTCCTACCATAGGGGCGATGGCGGTAGAGATGTCGCGTTTATCAGAGTTGTTTACACTGATGAAGCAGTTTCGCCGTATTGCGGTGCTCACCGACAAGGACTGGGTAAAGAAAGTCAGTGAGTTTGAAGGGGCGGTTATCCCTCATATAGACATTAAGGGCTTTAGTTTAGAAGATATGGCGGCAGCAGAGGCTTGGCTCGAACAATAATACATTGGCGGCTAGATTGACTAAAACTCAGGATAAGCCTTTAGGGGATAAGGGCTTAAACTGAGTTGTAGACTATTCGGGTAGCGTTTTATTTACCAATACAAAAGCTGGAGAAGATGCGAGTCAATAAATCATCGCTGGTAAACTCTCCAGTGATTTCACTTAAGGCTTCTTGGGCAAGTCTTAGTTCTTCCGCGAGCAGTTCACCTGCCATATAGACTTCTAATTGCTCTTTACCGTTATCTACATGGTGACTTGCAATGTTGAGCGCTTCCAAGTGACGGCGACGTGCCATAAAGCCACCTTCGCTGTTGCCTTGATAGCCCATAATCTGTTTAAGGTGCTCACGTAATGATTCGAGCCCTAAACCGGTTTTCGCACTGATGCGGTAAACGGGATGGCCGTGATCTTCGGTGATGGCTAAGGTTTCACCGGTTAGGTCTGCTTTGTTGCGTATCACCGTCATACCGATATTTTTGGGTAAGCGTTCAACAAAATCAGGCCAAATTTTGGCGGGGTCAAGCTCATCGGTGGTGGTGCCATCAAGCATAAACAATACCCGATCAGCATTATTGATTTCTTGCCAAGCGCGCTCAATACCGATTTGTTCTACTACGTCAGGACTTTCGCGCAAGCCTGCTGTGTCGATAATGTGCAATGGCATGCCATCAATATGAATGTGCTCGCGTAATACATCGCGTGTGGTGCCGGCTATTTCGGTGACGATGGCGGCTTCTTTTCCAGCCAAGGCATTTAACAAGCTTGATTTGCCAGCGTTAGGCCGACCAGCGATCACTACTTTCATGCCTTCGCGCATGATTGCGCCTTGTTTGGCTTGGCTTTGTACTAAGGCTAGCTGGTCGATAATAGCATAGAGCTGTGCTTGAATTTTACCGTCAGAAAGAAAGTCGACCCCTTCTTCATCGGGAAAGTCGATGGCTGCTTCAACAAAAATACGCAGATGAATAAGGGCTTCAACTAATTCATGTATCTTGTTAGAAAATTCACCTTGCAGTGAATTTAAGGCACTTTTCGCGGCTTGCTCTGAGGTGGCTTCGATTAAATCGGCAATGGCTTCTGCTTGGGCTAAATCAAGTTTGTCGTTCATGAAAGCACGCTCTGAAAACTCACCTGGACGCGCTGTTCGTACCCCTGGAATAAGAAGAATTCGCTTGATCAGCATATCCATGACCACTGGGCCACCGTGACCTTGTAGCTCTAGCACATCTTCACCGGTAA
This sequence comes from Motilimonas sp. 1_MG-2023, assembly GCF_030547455.1. Taxonomy (NCBI): domain Bacteria; kingdom Pseudomonadati; phylum Pseudomonadota; class Gammaproteobacteria; order Alteromonadales; genus Motilimonas; species Motilimonas sp. 1_MG-2023. Next base: position 29,295 of record NZ_JAUOPX010000014.1, read on the forward strand.
ACGAATTCGGGCCCTTAAACAGCAGGGCTATCCCCTCATCGAGAGCGTTGTTGTGCTCATCTTTAAATGGCAGGTATTCGGCATAACGCACTCGGGGTTGCCTGCCTAATACTATCTCTGCCACTTGCTCACAAGCGGGGCCGGATACCCGAATAATGCCGACGCCGCCACGGCCGAGGGGGGTTGCTTGCGCGACGATAGTATCAATTGAATTCATCTGCTTATGCCTGTTGTATTAGAAGGTACAAATTATATATACGCTGCTCGGTATTATACGCAGTTCATAAAGAAAAAGGAGCCAAACGGCTCCTTCTTAATATGGCTTAAGGATTAGCTAAGTTTACGCTGAGGCGTTTTTACCTAACCCCTTTTTGTCCAACTCGCGGAAAATTAGCCACTGTTGTAACAAGGTTACTAAGTTACTCACTAACCAGTAAAGCACCAAACCTGAAGGGAAGAACAAGAAGAATGCGGTAAATACTACTGGCATATACTGCATGATCTTCGCTTGCATCGGGTCTTGTACTGTTGTTGGTGACATCTTCTGAATAAAGAACATGCTGATACCCATTAGGATAGGTAACACGTAGTACGGGTCTTGTACTGATAAGTCAGTGATCCAGCCAAAGAATGGCGCATGACGTAATTCAACCGACTCCATTAATGACCAGTACAGGGCAATAAAGATTGGCATTTGCAATAGGATAGGTAAACAGCCACCGAGTGGGTTTACTTTCTCTTTCTTGTATAGCTCCATCATGCCTTGTGAGACTTTTTGCTTGTCTTCACCATAGCGGTCACGTAACTGTTGAATTTTTGGTTGTAGTAAACGCATTTTCGCCATTGAGGTGTATTGCGCTTTCGTTAGCGGATACATCACACCTTTAACAGCAAAGGTGACAAGAATGATAGCGACACCCCAGTTACCAACAATGCTTTGGAAAAATAGCAATAATTGGAATAGCGGTTGGGCGATAAACCATAACCAGCCGTAATCCACGGTAAGGTCAAGGTGTGTGCCCACTTCTGCCATTTCGTCTTGTAGTTTTGGACCGACCCAAAGTTTCGTGCTCAGGGTTGCTTCACTGCCTGCTGCTACTGTTTGCAGTGGCGCTTTATACCCAATAGCTGCATCTGTGCCATACACACGGGTGTAAAGCTCATTGGTTTGCTCTTCGCTAGGAATAAATGCCGATACAAAGTAATGCTCTAGCATAGCAACGTAACCGCCTTTTGTTTCAACGGCTAAGTTCGCTTCTTGCATGTCATCAAATGGGTACTTGGTGTAGCGAGTATCATTTCTAGCAGCTAAAGGTGCAGAGTAAGCACCGCCACGATAAACCGGCATCACTAGGCTGCCGCCAGATGGCACTACGGTTTGTTTCAACTGGCCATATAGTTGCAAGTTAACAGGTGCATCTGAGTTGTTAATGACCTGATAATCAATGTCTACTTCATACTTGCCTTTTAGCAGGGTAAATACTTTTACGTACTTAATGCCAGTATCGGTAGTGAAATATAATTGCGCCGATACCTTATCCGCCCCTTCACTTAAGATAAATTTGTCTTGAGTGGTGGTGTAATGTGGACGACCTTTAGGGTGGCTATCAGGACCTTGACCAATTAAACCACTTTGCGCGATATAGGTATGGCCCTGTTCGCTTTTAAGTAGTTTAAATGGGGCTGGCTCGCCTTGTACTTCTGGGTACAACAGTAAGTCTGCTTCAACTATGTCCCCCCCAACAGTATCAATCACTAACTTTAGTGTGTCATTGCTTAGTGTGATGCGCTTTTGTGATGCACTGTTTGACTCTACCGGTACATCTTGATTGGCATCAGCAGACGCCATCGGCACATCAGCGCTGATGTTAGCACTGCTAGGAACATTGTTAGCTGGTTGTGTTGCGACAACGGTTGGTTGTTCTGGTTGCGGATTCTTAAATTCTGTCCAAGCGACAAAAATTAAGTAGCTGACAAACAGCAGACCAATAAGTAAAAAATTACGCTGAGATTCCATAATTTAGTTAATCTCTTTTCTTAGGTTTAGGAACAGGGTCGTACCCACCAGGGTTTAAAGGATGACATTTTATAAGACGTTGGCCCGCTAACCAACAACCTTTTACCGATCCATGTATTTTAATTGCTTCAATAGCATAATGTGAGCAAGTGGGATGAAAACGACAGCGTGGGCCGAGTAAAGGACTAATAAGTACTTGGTAAGATTTTATTAAGCCAATGGCTAACCATTGCAACGGCGAACTATTCTTTGCCATAGTTTACCTAGAAGTTTTGCTAATTCCTCATTACTGAGGTCACCTGAACCACCTTTTGCGATGACGACTAAGTCGACGGCGGGCAATTGATGTTGACGAGTACGAAAGCTTTCTCTAACCACACGACGAATACGATTTCTACCCACAGCACGTTTGATGTGTTTTTTCGGTATAGCAAGACCAAGTCTAGGATGGGTAAGACCATTAGGTTTAGCAAGTATTGTAATATGAGGAGATGAGGCTGGAATGGGGTCTTTGAAGACGTTTTTGAATTGTTCGGGAGTTAACAAACGTAACTCCCGATCGAACGATAATTTAATCACGTCTGACTAATTATGCGCTCAGGCGCGTGCGGCCTTTAGCACGACGACGAGCTACAACTTGACGACCGCCTTTGGTCGCTTTGCGAGCACGAAAGCCGTGAGAACGCTTACGCTTAAGATTGCTTGGTTGAAAAGTACGTTTCATGGTTCTTTCCGTTATCAGTTAACTGTACAGTTGGCTTTCGTTCATAATGCTGTGAATGACATTATGGCAGTTGGCCTCAAAAAAGAGGGCGAATTCTATACCTTGAAATGAATCAAGTCAATTTAAATGCCGTCGTGTTGTGCAATTTTTATCCTAAGATAAAGCGCACGTTTCAGATTGGTGCCTAATAAAAGGTTATAAACTGAAAGTGCGCAGGATTATATAGAGATTTATTGAATTAGCAAGGATCTGAGAAGATCACAGCGTTTAAATTTTGCACTTAAACTCGATCAATTGAGAAAGCTGGTTTTAAACCAACCCCAGACGCCGAAAGAAAAGCCCGGTATGAGATCTATGCCTGCCGCTGATTTAAGTAAATAAAGGATCAATACACCTAATCCGGCACAAAAACACAAAAATAAACTGAGCAAACCGGCTTGGATCAAGCGTGAAATGTTTCTCTCGCGACGGGTAAGATCACGACGGTTACGGCCGGCCAAAAATACATAATAATAACGCCAGCGCAAAAATTTAACGGTGCCGCGAAAATCAATTTTATGCTCACCCCAACTGCGTGCGCCCAAAGCTACTTTCAAGTGGATCAATTGCTCTTCACTAAAACTATCATGAAGATCCTCAGGCAGTCGCTCGAATAGGTTTCGGACAAAAGGATCTTGTTTGATCGAACCTTTAATCGTGTTGGTTTTAGGTTCCATCTTACTGAATCCTCAAGGTTAATATTTTTCAATCATAGTCAGGCTAGGGCTTGGCGTAAATATAATTCATTTAATCAGCACATTTTGCACGCTTAGACCGAAATTTAATCTACCGCAATCTGTTTTTGTCAAGGAGCAAATTTGTCAATATGGTGATATAAAGCCTAGAGAAATCGGGCTTAGCAGGATAAAATGTGCGACCGTTTTTTTGTTTTGGAGTGATCTGTGTCTTCTTCCGTTTGGCAAAACTGCCTAGCTAGATTAAAGGATGAATTGCCGGCTACAGAATTCAGCATGTGGATCCGCCCACTACAGACCGAGCTGAAAGATAATGTTTTAACCTTTTACGCACCAAACAGATTTGTACTGGACTGGGTGCGGGATAAATATCTTAACCACTTCACTTCTTTGTTAGCTGAGTTTTGTGCTAATGAAATGCCAATTTTAAAATTTGAGGTGGGTTGTAAGCCAGTTATTGTTGAAACCAAAGCGACAGAAAAACCAGAACAAGCTGTTTCGTTTAGCAACAGCAGTGATAAAACCCCTTGGGAACGAGAGCCTAAAGCCAAGCCTGAGATATTTCATCGCAGTAACATCAACTTAAACTATACCTTTGATAACTTTGTTGAGGGTAAATCAAACCAACTCGGCCGAGCGGCCGCACGCCAAGTAGCTGAAAATCCGGGTGGCTCGTACAATCCACTGTTTTTGTATGGCGGCAGTGGTTTAGGCAAAACGCATTTGTTACATGCGGTGGGTAATGGTATCCGCGAGCACAAAAAAGACGCTAAAGTGATTTACATGCACTCAGAGCGCTTTGTGCAAGACATGGTCAAGGCACTGCAAAGTAATGCCATCGAAGAATTTAAACGCTATTACCGTAGCGTGGATGCCTTATTGATCGATGACATTCAATTTTTTGCCAACAAAGAGCGCTCTCAAGAAGAATTCTTTCATACTTTCAATGCCTTACTCGAAGGTAATCAACAAATAATCTTAACCAGCGACCGTTATCCGAAAGAAATAGATGGCGTTGAAGACCGCTTAAAATCGCGTTTTGGTTGGGGCTTAACGGTGGCTATCGAGCCGCCAGAGCTCGAAACCCGTGTCGCAATCTTAAAGCGCAAAGCGGCAGAGCATAACTTTGATTTGCCAGATGAAAGTGCATTCTTTATCGCCAAACGTCTGCGCTCAAATGTGCGTGAGCTGGAAGGCGCATTAAACCGCGTGCGGGCCAATGCTGATTTCACAGGTCGCACAGCAACTATTGATTTTGTCCGCGAAGCGTTGCGTGATTTATTGGCACTGCAAGAAAAGTTAGTGACTATCGACAACATTCAAAAAACCGTGGCGGAATATTACAAGATCAAAATGGCAGACTTATTGTCGAAGCGCCGTAGCCGAAGCGTGGCTCGTCCACGTCAAATCGCAATGGCGCTGGCAAAAGAGCTAACCAACCACAGCTTACCTGAAATTGGTGATGCCTTTGGTGGTCGCGACCATACGACTGTACTTCATGCTTGTCGTAAAATTTTGCAGTTACGTGAAGAAAGCCACGATATAAAAGAAGATTACTCTAACCTGATTAGAACCTTGTCATCGTAAAGGAAAGGCGACCATGCATTTTTCTATAAACAGAGAAGCCTTGCTAAGGCCACTACAACTTGTGACTGGCGCATTAGGCAGTCGTCCCACGCTACCTATTTTAGGTAACGTACTGATTGAGGTAAGTGATAATTTACTTTCATTAACGGGCACGGACTTGGAAGTAGAGTTGATCGGTCAAATGCCCTTAGAAGGTGATATTGAGCCTGGACGTACAACGGTACCCGCGCGCAAGCTACTCGATATTTGTCGCGGTTTACCAGATCAATCAGATATTCGTTTAGCGTTAGAAAACGATAAGGTCATTTTACGTTCGGGTAGAAGTCGCTACACCTTATCTTCATTGCCTGCGAATGATTTTCCCAATATTGAATCTTGGCAGAGTATTGTTGAGTTTAGTTTGCCGCAAAGTCAGATGCGTCGCTTAATTGAAAGCACGCAGTTTTCCATGGCCAGCCAAGATGTACGTTACTACCTAAACGGCATGTATTTTGAAACCGATGGCCACGAGCTAAAAAGTGTCGCAACCGATGGTCATCGCTTAGCCATGTGCAGTGTTCAGCTTGAGCAGCCATTACAGAACCAATCGATCATTGTGCCACGCAAAGGGGTATTAGAGCTGATTCGTTTGTTAGACAATGACGATCAGGCACTGCAAATTCAAATTGGTAGTAATAATATTCGGGCTATTACCGCTGGGTTTACCTTCACTTGTAAATTAGTTGATGGTCGCTTCCCTGATTATCGTCGCGTGGTTCCTGATAATGGCGATAAAATTCTTTCATCGGGTCGTGAAGAGCTTAAGCAAGCATTTGCCCGTGCCGCTATTCTCTCGAATGAAAAGTTCCGTGGTGTGCGTTTAACGCTGTCTGAGAACTTATTAAAAATTACCGCAAACAATCCTGAGCGTGAAGAAGCAGAAGAAATATTGGATGTTAGCTTTCCTAGTCACGAATTAGAGATCGGCTTTAACGTTAGCTATGTGCTGGATGTACTAAATACGCTAAAATGTGAGCGGATTAAGATCATCATGCGTGATGCAAATAGTAGTGCCTTGATTGAAGCCGATGAGTCTTCTGACGCTATGTATGTTGTGATGCCAATGCGCTTATAACATGGCCATTACTCAGGTTAATTTAAGCCATTTTCGAAATATTAAAGAGGCCAGTTTAAAACCTGACTTAGGCGTGAACTTATTACTGGGTAATAATGGCAGTGGCAAAACCAGCATCTTGGAAGCGATCCATTTTTTGGGATTAGGGCGGTCATTTCGCTCCCATCTCACCAAACGGATCGTACAGCATGAGCAAGATGCATTTACTTTATTTGCGCGCTTTCAACACGATGATCAAACCTTACCTCTGGGTTTGAGAAAGTCTCGTACTGGTGATACAGAGTTAAAAATTAATGGTCAACGCGCCGATAAACTCGCGCAATTGGCAGAACTGCTACCGCTACAATTAATCCACCCAGAAGGCTATAGCTTACTAACGGGTGGACCTAAGGGGCGGCGTAGTTTTATAGATTGGGGAGTGTTCCATGTGGAACCTTCTTTTTTCCCGCAGTGGTTAAGAGTGAAGCGTTTATTAAAACAGCGCAATGCGGCGTTAAAAACCGCACGCTCTTATCGGGATATTGGATTTTGGGACAACGAACTGGGTGAGCGTGCTTTACACATTACTCAGCTTAGACGCGATTATCTTAAGCGACTTGAAATAGAAATATTGAATACGGCAAAGGATTTTCTGCCTGAATTTGAGTTCAGTATTGAGTTTTTTCAAGGCTGGGATAAAAGCCGAGATTTGCTGGAGTACATGCAGCAAAACTTTGAACGAGACCGAGCTCTTGGATATACCAGCATAGGGCCGCAAAAAGCGGACTTACGCGTTAAGGTTGACGGAGTGCCGGTTGCAGACGTGTTGTCTCGAGGTCAGTTAAAATTATTGGTTTGTGCCCTTAGGCTTGCCCAAGGCAAATTCCAAAATGGGGTTGGTTCAACAAAATGTATTTTCTTGATTGATGACTTTGCGTCTGAGTTGGACCGAGAAAAACGTATACCCCTGGCAAAACATATTGCCGAATCCGGCGCTCAAGTGTTCATCACTGCAATTGAAAAAGAGCAGATAGAAGAATTATTTGGGCAACAAATTAAAGTGTTCCACGTGGAACACGGAAACGTTTCAGAGCAATAAGTGAGATCTTGGTATGTCAGAGAACTCTTACGACTCGTCGAGTATTAAGGTGTTAAAAGGGCTGGATGCGGTAAGAAAGCGTCCGGGCATGTATATCGGTGATACCGATGATGGTTCAGGTTTGCACCACATGGTATTCGAGGTGGTTGATAACTCAATCGATGAAGCCTTGGCCGGTCATTGTAAAGACATTGTGGTTACCATCCACCTTGATGGTTCGGTGTCAGTAAAAGACGATGGCCGTGGTATCCCAGTTGATATCCACGAGGAAGAGGGGGTATCAGCCGCTGAAGTTATCATGACGGTACTTCATGCTGGTGGTAAGTTTGATGACAACTCATATAAAGTATCCGGTGGTTTACACGGGGTAGGTGTGTCAGTTGTAAACGCACTGTCAGATAAGTTACGCATTAAAATTAAACGCCATGGTCGTGTCCATGAGCAAATTTATCACTTAGGTGTACCTGAAGCGCCATTAGAAGCAAAAGGTGAAACTGATAGTACAGGTACCGAAATTCGTTTCTGGCCAAGCCCAAGTGTGTTTGCAGACATTGAGTACCATTACGATATTCTGGCAAAGCGTTTACGCGAGCTATCGTTCTTAAACTCGGGCGTTTCAATTATTTTGCGCGATGAGCGTGAAGCAGACAAACAAGATCACTTCTGTTATGAAGGTGGTGTTAAAGCATTTGTTGAATACCTGAATAAAAACAAAAACCCCGTTCACGAAAAAGTATTCCATTTTTGTCATGAGCGTGAAGACGGTATTTCAGTTGAAGTATCAATGCAGTGGAATGATGGTTTCCAAGAAAATATTTTTTGTTTTACCAACAACATTCCACAGCGCGATGGTGGTTCTCACTTAGCGGGTTTCCGTGGCGCACTGACGCGTACACTGAACAATTACATGGAAAAAGAAGGCTACAACAAAAAAGGGAAAACCAGTGCTAGCGGTGATGACGCTCGTGAAGGTTTAACCGCTGTTGTGTCGGTTAAAGTTCCGGATCCAAAGTTCTCTTCACAAACTAAAGATAAATTAGTTTCATCAGAAGTGAAACCTGCGGTAGAGCAAACCATGGGAGAGAAACTATCTGAGTTTCTATTAGAGAACCCAGGTGATGCGAAAACGGTGGTTAACAAGATTGTTGACGCTGCCCGTGCTCGTGAAGCCGCCCGTAAAGCACGTGAAATGACTCGTCGTAAAGGCGCGTTAGATATTGCAGGACTACCCGGTAAGCTGGCCGACTGTTCTGAAAAAGATCCTGCTCTTTCTGAACTATATATAGTGGAGGGTGACTCTGCTGGTGGTAGTGCTAAGCAGGGACGTGATCGTAAAACTCAAGCTATTCTACCGTTAAAAGGTAAAATCCTTAACGTAGAGAAAGCACGTTTTGACAAGATGCTATCTTCACAAGAAGTTGCAACTCTTATCACTGCGATGGGCTGTGGTATCGGCCGTGATGAATATAACCCTGATAAAACACGTTATCATCGCATTGTTATCATGACCGATGCCGACGTCGATGGTTCGCATATTCGTACGCTGCTGTTGACCTTCTTCTATCGTCAAATGCCTGAAATTATCGAGCGTGGTTATATTTATATTGCACAGCCACCTCTTTATAAAGTGAAAAAAGGTAAGCAAGAAACCTACGTTAAAGACGAAGGCGCGCTGCAAACTTACCTCACAGGCATGGCATTGGATAACGCAAGTTTACATGTTAATGAGCAAGCTCCGCCGATCAGTAACGAAAACTTAGAAAAAATTGTTACTCAATATCGTAACGTAGATAGCATGATTCAACGTTTCTCGCGTCTATATCCTATCGTTACCATGGATAAGCTAGTGTATTCAGAGCCGCTAACCGTAGCTGATTTAGCGGAAGAAGAAAGAGTAGAATCTTGGGTTAGCTTGATTATCGATGAGCTAAACGATGAAGAAACCAGTGGTGCTATTTACAGTCATAAAGTAGTTAAAGATGCAGAGAATGACGTTTTTATTCCTGTCATCACCATACGTTTACATGGTCTTGATACTGACTATGCATTCGGTTATGACTTCTTCTCGTCAAGTGAATATAAGCAGATCACTAGTTTAGGCCAAACCTTATCTAACCTATTAGAAGAAGGTGCATACGTTAAACGTGGTGAGCGGGTGCAACCAGTCTCGACATTTGAAGAAGCGTTAGCATGGCTAATGAAAGAATCAAAACGTGGCCTGTATGTGCAACGCTATAAAGGTCTAGGTGAGATGAACCCTGAGCAACTTTGGGAAACCACCATGGATCCAGAAAACCGTCGCATGCTTCAAGTTCGTATTGAAGATGCAGTGGGTGCCGACCAATTGTTTACCACCTTGATGGGTGATCAAGTTGAACCTCGTCGTGCATTTATTGAAGCGAATGCGATGAAAGTTGCTAACTTAGACGTTTAAACTAAGTCTATATTGTTCTTGTCTCTTAGTGGGGCAAGAGTCGTAAAGCAGCAAAGAAGCCAGTCAGTTATTGTCTGGCTTTTTTTGTATCTACTGTTTCACGTGAAACAGTAGACAAAAAACTATATTTTTTGATGATAAATTTCGCTCCCTCAAGGCCAAAGTTTGGAGTCGGAACTGAACTTATTCTGCGAACAAAGCGGGTGATACGCTAACTAAGTTAGCCATTCTATTCCGCATAAATAGCATTAATTTCCGCCGCGATAATCGCAATACCTTTTTCTACATCTTCTGTTTTTTGTGAATAATTCATGCGAATACACTCATGTGTATGCTGCCATTCTTGTTCTAAACCAGGGAAAAAATAATGGCCAGGAACGATTAATACGCCTTTTTGCTTTAATCTTTGATATAGCTCCTCACAAGTTATTGGCAGGTCCTTAAACCATAACCAGAGAAAAATCGCCCCTTCTGGTTTATGAATTCGAAAACCGGGAACGGTTATTTGTTCTTGCAAGAGTTTTACTGCGTGCATCGCGCGTTGTTGGTAAAAAGGTTTAACTATGTTTTCGCTTATCGAGATAATGCTCTTATCTTGGATAAAGGGCAGAGCTAGTTCTGGACCAATACTTCCTGGCGATAGGGCGATAATACCTGATAGGTTAGAGAGGGCAGTAATGGTCTCTTCTTTTGCCACCACTATGCCGCAACGCGCGCCGGGTAAGCCAAGTTTTGATAGGCTTAAACAGAGAATGATATTGTCATTCCAAATCGGAGTGACATCTTCAAAAATAATGTTTGGGAAAGGCGTGCCATAAGCGTTGTCAATGATAAGTGGAATGTCCTTAGCTTTGGCTATTGCATCCAACTTTTTTAACTCTTCGTCTGTAACAACATTACCTGTTGGGTTAGTTGGTCTAGAAACACACATTAGGCCAATATCATCACCGACCTCTAAATGCTCAAAGTCGACGTGGTATTTAAATAGGCCATCGTCTAACTCCTCAATACTGGGTTTTGCTGCTACAAATACTTCGTCATCTAATGTTGCATCGGCATAACCGATATATTCGGGAGCCAATGGGAACAGTACTTTTTTGTGGCTGCCATCGCTGTACTTACCCGCAAACAAATTAAACAAATAGAAAAAGGCATTCTGGCTGCCGTTGGTAAGGGCGATATTTTTACTGCTGATATCCCAGCCATATAAATCTTTGAATAGCTCGGCGAGGGCGCTTAGAAATGTATCTTTACCTTGTGGTCCATCATAATTGCCTAGGGCGTCAATTAAGGCGCCTGATTCATTGAGTTCCGTTAGCTTCTGCTTAAACAGGGTTTCAACCTCTGGAATCGATGCAGGGTTACCGCCTCCTAGCATCAGAATGTCGTCACCACCTCGTATCCCTTCATTGAGATCATCCATCAGTTGTGTGATGCCAGAGTGGCGGGTGAACTTGTTACCAAAAGATGAGAAAGACATATATTGAACCTACCGGAAAGGGAGTTATTACCGAAAAATCATGAGTGCAGAAGATAGCGGAAATAGCATTAGAAGTCATGTCGATTGTGTTCCACGTGAAACAAACGGAGCCATTGAAGCAGGCAATAGAACTCGCTCTTCGAAACATGTTTCACGTGGAACATTAGAGGGGCTTCAGCTGAGCTATCGAATCTCGCTTTCATAATAGCTCTTAGCAACATATTTGGTTCACATGTGAAATATATAAATCATTAGCAAGGAATTTGTGATCGGGCAGACAATTGCACTAGGCTCATTTAAGTAAATTTATATTTTGAACATATGTCTTGGAGAGAGACCATGAGCACACAGAATGTATTCCATTTAGGTATCAATGCCGCCGATATTGAAGGGGCAACATTAGCGATTATTCCGGGTGATCCTGCGCGAGTAGAGCGTATTGCGAATTTAATGGATGAGCCAAAATTTTTAGCCTCCCATCGTGAATATACAGTTTTCCTAGCCAAGCTTGATGGTCATAGTGTGGTGGTTTGCTCGACAGGTATTGGTGGTCCATCAACGTCTATTGCCGTTGAAGAGCTGGCTCAGATCGGTGTACGTACTTTCTTGCGTATTGGCACAACCGGTGCGATTCAGCCGCATATTAATGTGGGTGACGTGATTGTAACCAGTGGTGCGGTGCGCTTAGATGGCGCGAGCTCGCACTTTGCCCCAATGGAGTTTCCAGCGGTTCCTGACTTCAATGTCGCAACGGCGATGGTTGCGGCAGCAAAAGCCTCGGGTGCTGATGTTCATGTCGGTGTCACGGCATCCAGTGACACTTTCTACCCAGGTCAAGAGCGCTACGACACTTTCTCTGGTCGCGTAGTTAAGCGTTTCCAAGGCTCAATGGCTGAGTGGCAACAAATGGGTGTACTAAACTTCGAAATGGAGTCAGCTACATTATTTACCATGTGTGCCAGCCAAGGGTTGAAGTCGGGTTGTGTTGCGGGGGTTATTATTAATCGAACCCAGCAAGAAATACCTGATGAGTCATTGATGAAAGGGACTGAGCATCGTGCAATTAGTGTGGTAGTCGACGCAGCACGTCGGTTACTTACGGAGTAGTTTTAGCTTAGACGTTTAGGTCTGTGAGAGAGCAAGAGCGACTAATTTAGTCGCTCTTTTTTTATGGCGTGATTATTCTACCCTGACTTGTACTTACTCGCGGCGGATCACTACCTGCGCTTCCATAATGACATCACGATTCAATTTACCCTCTACGACATCTTTGATGGTATCTAAGCCTGCGCCAGTTAATGCCGCAGGTGTAACAATTTGTAAAGAAAGCTCGATAGGCTCATTCGCTCGCGCTTGAATATGGCGCAGTATCACTGAGCCAATTTCCTTTCCTTCCAAAGCTTGTACTATTTTCGCTTCCTCCGATAAGCGCATAAAACTAAACACCAAAGGAATGCTGACGATGGCTACTGCTAATAGGGCGATACTTAGCCCTTTCTTTGCTCGGGTAAAGGGAGCAAAGCCCAAAGTAAGAAATGTTAAAGAGGCGGCAAATACAATGCCGGCTAAGTTAGTTAAAAACAGTAGTAGCGCCCCCCAGGCGACATGCCAATCTAACCAACCTAAACCTATTCCCGTCACTGCTAATGGTGGTACCAAGGCGACGGCAATGGCGACGCCTGCGAGGCTTTTCGCAGCATCAATTCGTGCATGGGCATAAGCACCAGCTATGCCTGATATCACGGCCACACCCAAATCGAGTAAGTTAGGGCTGAGACGCGCCGCTATTTCTGCGGTAACCACCTCCATCGGCATAATAAAACTGGCAAAGGATGAAAACAGTAACGCCATAAATAGGCCTGTCGCTAATGTTCTTAAGCTACACACGAGTAAGCTGGGATCTTGTCGTGTCATTGCCATTGCCAGAGAAATAATCGGCGCCATTAGTGGTGCTAGGATCATAGCGCCAATAATCACCGGTGCCGAGCTGGCATATAAACCAATACTGGCGAGGAGGGTTGATAGTACCATTAAAGTTAAAAACGCTGGTGAAGCTGTCGCATTTTCGCGTAATAGTTGGTAAAGGTCTTTAAACTCTTCTGGCGCTGCGTGAGCGATCAGAGACAAAGGTTTGGCTGCCATCGCGGTAATGGCCTCGCCAGCGGGTAGGCGTGACACTTTACGTTGCTCTTTGCTGCTCTGGGCATTGTCAGATATGGGCAATGATTCACCCACTAGCAGACTTAAACAGCGTGGTTCGGTGTCGATAACCAGCTGTTCTGCTGTCATGCTACGGCCGTCAATTTCATAATCGAGCTGCTGATTATTGCTAATGGTAAGGGTCTTAGTTTTAACCAAACCGAGAAAATCGGGTTGCTTCATCACACGGTTAAATGACGACTTAATAAAGAAACTCAATATTTCCATCACACTGCGCGGCGCTAAAATCATGGTATGAAGCATGCCATCATTGATATGGCTATCGGGTAATATGTTACGAGATAGCATAGAGCCATGGGCATGTTCGACGACAACGACACCAACTGCCGCGGTAGTAAAGGTGCTGTCATTAGCAGTTGAAAAACTTAAGCGTTTTGGTAGGAAGTTATTAACATGACGAATGTTGTCCCATGCTTTATTTAACCGCTCCTGCCACACATGGCTTTGTCCTCCCGGTCGTAAACTAAAGCCATGACCAAGTACCACTGAGCTTAATACTATTTCGTTATTACAGCGCAGCACATCAACTTTTTGTTCTTTAGCTTGCTCGGCTGCCTTAATCGCTTTTTCTAAATTGCTTTCTAGACAAAAGCCTCGCCGTGCATAACTGGCATTTGGGTGAGGTAAAATGGCTAAGTGCCAGCCTCCCATTAGCGCGGCATTTATGATGTTGGGAACTTGCTCATCGCTAATATACACGTAAACACGGCTTTCAGGATTAAATTGAGCGGGATCGTGCGCTGTCCATGCTTTAGGTAATACGCCGTCGCTAAATAATGGCAGTACTTTATCGGTAATGTCGTCTCTGTCGTCGACATCAAATAATAAGAAATTGTCTGACATAAAGGGCCTTAACTGTTAAATTGTTAACTGATATATCCATTGCAGTGTCTTGCTGATGTGGTTGCAATCAGTTTAAGGTATCTATCTGTTTACATGTTAATATGCCTGCTAAGTTAACAATTACAGGAGTGTTCGCACCCTTTCAGAGTTTCTATTCAATAATGATTAAATATCGCAATTGTTTCAAGATTATTGAGTTTGGTGCCTCTTAGGTCACACGATGAAAACTTACCTACTACAACTTAGCTTTTGCCTTTTTATGGTCTTTATTATATTGAAATTGCCCATATCACAGCCCGCTATTGATGATTTTTGTTTGCTCTTAGCCACCGTGACAGCTGAGATGTTGGGGATAATTGACTCGAATGTTCGTCAAAATGGGAGTGTCTATTATTGGAAAGATTATCGTCATGCCATCGATGTTACAAAGGAATGTAGTGCCTTAATGTTTTTGGGGACGGCGGTAGCTGCAATTTTAGCTTTTCCTGTTACTTGGCAAAAGCGCGTATTTGGAATAATTTTAGCTATTGTAGTTATAGAGGGTGCTAACATCTTACGCTTAGTCGTTCTTCTGTATGGGCTGGTTATTTTAGATAGGCCGCTTTTTAACATCCTACACTATCAAGTTTTACCATTCCTGCTGGGGCTAGTAACAACCCTCTTTTTTCTTCTTTGGGCAAACAGGCAGACAGCAACTTCTGAACTCACCAAAGGAAAACCGCTGCATTCTTTAATGCCACCAATAAAGAAATGCCTAATTTGGTTTGTTCCAATAGTTTTATTTTGGCAATTTTTGGCTGGCAGTGTTGTCATTCCAGCTGCGATGAGTGTGAATGAAGTATGGATTGAGTTTAATTACAAAGATATACAAGCTCAAGTTGTAAAAAATCAACAAAATGAGTGGGGAGTTTCTAGTCGCTTATTTAAAGCTGAGTATCCTTACTTGCATAATAGTTATCAACCAGAACTCAAGCTAACGGATTTTGCTTATCAACCCCTTGGTGTCACTATGGCATTCACCCTAGGTTTACCTATTTACTGGCTCTTGATTTTTATGTTTGCAAGTCGCAGGTTGAAAGCGTTATTTTGGGGAACTGCTGTACTTTGTGTAGGGGTTACTATAAACACATGCGTATCTAGTTACTATATAATGTCGCAACTACTGGCAAGTTCTGAATTGCTGAGGGTGTTGTTACCAAGTGGGCATGTTTATGTACCTTCTTTCGCTGGTGATTGGACTCTTTTTGTTATTCGGCCCTTTCGGGATGTAAGTAATTTCTTATGTGTGCTAATCCTACCAGTACTACTATTCTTGGCTTTTTGCCGTGAAAAAACTGGAAGTCTCAACAATGGGAGTGAGGAAGAAAAACTCCCGATTCCTGTGTTGCCTGATTGAGTTGTTCAATTACAGTTTTTCGGTCATAAATAGCCGAATAATAGCCTCACATTCAATAGATCTTTGCTCGCTTAATATTAGACTGAAAACTTGACATAGGGGGCGTGAAAATTGCATTCTTGCAGCTTCAAAATGTATAAAGGTATTAATATGTTAAAGTACTCCTTCCTTCTCTCATGCTTTTGCATAACTAACCTTCAAGCTGCTGAAGTCGTGTTATATTTTGATTCAGGCTATGTTGATACAGCTGAAGAGGCGGCCAATCTACAAGCATCATTGGTTAATAATGGTGATACCGTTACTACCCTTACTGGTACCTCAGGGGTTTTTGCCGCTGCGCTGGTAGGTAAAGATATGCTTGTTTTCCCTGAGCAACAGAATGGGAATTTAATTACTGCACTTGATGCTCCAACTCAGACCAGTATTTTTAATTTTGTTCATGGAGGAGGAATAATGGTGGTGCATGGGGGATCGACTCCAAAAGACGTTAATTTAATTAATGGCCTTTTCGGTTATTCATTAACAACGAATGGCTCGGCATCAGGCTCTAGCACCCTTAGTGCAGTGGCTTCAGCGGGAGATTTCAAGGGGGCTCCTGCATCTTTAGATAATTTGAGTGCGACAACTCGTGTGGCAAAAGCCACGATTGCAGCAATTCCTAATAGTACCGTTGTTTATGAAGCTGATGCTACTTATGCGACGGTTTTCTCGGTGAACATTGGTTCTGGCAAACTTATATTTATGGGATGGGATTGGTATGATGCCGCCCCTCAAGGTAGTGCTGGTGGTAGCTGGCTATCTACTTATGAATTTGTGTCAAAGAAAATAGCGGTTCCAGCGCCTGTGAGCGGATCTGCATCTGGCCTAACTTGGTAATGGATGGAATATCTACTTTTCTGGGTTTGTAAAAGTCGAAAAGGCATTCTTTTGAATGCCTTTGACATTTTATCCAACCGGCAATAATTGCTTTTTACTTCTTAACCTCGTTTTATGCAAACACAAGCTACTTATTCTTATAGCAATTCTAACATGGTTTCAGCACTTGATTCGCCGAACGTTTTTTCGGGCTCCACGTTTAGGTGAGTTACGACACCATCTTTTACGATCATCGCGTAACGTGAAGAGCGGTAACCACCAAAGCTGCCGGTTTCTTTACCTAAGCCAATGGCTTTGGTAAAGCTAGCATCGCCATCAGCGAGCATGATCAGTTCATTGGCATTTTGCATCTCGCCCCACGCTTGCATCACAAACGCATCGTTTACCGATAAACAAATAATGCTATCAACGCCTTTGGCTTTAATTTGATCCGCCAATACTACGTAGCCCGGTAAGTGAGATTCTGAACAAGTAGGGGTAAATGCACCAGGTACAGCAAAAAGTACGACTGTTTTATTAGCAAATAGGTCAGCAGTGGTTGTGTTTTCCATGCCCTCGTAAGTTAATACAGAAAAAGTTGCTTCAGGTAGTTTATCGCCAACGTTAATCATGGTGTGTCCTTATTTTATAGAGAGAATGCGCGCTATCCGCGTTTTGAAAATACGTTATCACTATAGCGCTAAATGATGACATAAAAAAACCCGATACGATGATCGGGTTTTAGTCACTATGATCGCGTCAGGTAATCAACCTTAGGTTGTTATCAGCCTTGTAATAGTGAAATATCAGCAATCTGCAAGAACAAGCCGCGTAGCTGGGTTAACAGTGCTAAACGGTTTTGTTTCAGAGCTTCATCGTCAGCCATGACCATTACCGAGTCGAAGAAGGCATCTACGCTTTCGCGTAAGCCTGCTAGTTCAGTTAGGGCAGCTTGGTAGTCACCTTTGGCAAACAAAGGTGCTAGCGCAACGCTAAGCTCGGCTACTTGGCTAGCCAGTGCTTGTTCAGCGGCTTCTTGTAACAACTCAGTGTTTACTTTGCCGTCAGCGGGCGCGTTATTTTTCGCTAAAATGTTACCCACTCGCTTGTTCGCCGCGGCCAGTGCAGCAGCTGCGTCTAGGCTGCGGAAGTGACTCACAGCTTTAACACGCTTGTCAAAATCGGCAGGCTTAGTTGGGCGGTTCGCAAGCACGGCTTGGATCACGTCAACTTCAACACCGGCTTCTTGATACCAAGCGCGGAAACGACCTAAAACAAAATCAACCACTTCAACAGCGACATTTTGATTGCTTAGCTTGTCACCGTATAGCTTAGCGCTGGCATCTACTAGGTCATTAAGATCCAGTGGTAGGTCTTTTTCTACGATAATACGTAATACACCAATCGCTGCGCGACGCAGGGCAAACGGGTCTTTGTCACCTTTTGGCGTTTGACCGATACCGAAGATACCGACCAGCGAATCAAGCTTATCAGCCAGTGCTACTGCACAAGCAATTAATGAGTTAGGTAGTTGGTCGCCAGAGAAGCGCGGCATATATTGCTCATTAAGCGCTTGTGCTACTTCGTTGGCTTCGCCATCGTGTTTTGCGTAGTACATGCCCATCACGCCCTGTACGTCAGGGAACTCCATAACCATCTCGGTCATTAGGTCGGTTTTTGACAGTAAACCAGCACGTTGTGCATGTTGGCTATTAGCACCAATTTTTTCAGCGATAAACTGCGCCAAATCAGCAATGCGCTCTGACTTCTCTTTTAACGTACCTAGCTGCTGTTGGAACAACACGGTTGAAAGTGAATCTAAACGGCTTGCAAGGGTCTTTTTCTTATCGGTATGAAAGAAGAATTCAGCATCTGCTAAGCGTGGACGAACCACTTTCTCATTACCTTCTACCACTTGTTTCGGATCGCGGCTAACGATGTTAGAAACAAAGATAAAGCGGGGCATCAGCTTGCCGTCTTTATCTAATACTGGGAAGTATTTCTGGTTGTCTTTCATGGTTGAGATCAGCGCTTCAGACGGCACGTCTAAGAACTTCTCTTCAAATGAACCAACCATGGTCACCGGCCATTCCACCAGCGAGTTTACTTCTTCCAGTAAATCTTCATCGATATCGGCAACACCATTTTCATGGGCGGCAACGGCATCAACTTGTTCGCGTATGGCATCTTTACGACGTTGGTAATCAACGATTACCTTACCTTTCATGTCCAATAGGTTTTCGTATTCATCGGCATGATTGATGGTCATTTCGCCTTCACCTAAGAAACGATGACCACGAATAGTACGATCGGATGCCACACCTAATAGTTCACCTTGAATTAATTCACTGCCGTACAACATGGTTACTGTGTGTACTGGGCGAATAAATTGCGTGGTTTTTGCACCCCAACGCATTGGTTTTGGGATTGGCAGTTTAGCTAAGGCACTGGCTGCAAATGCTGGGATCAGCTCCGATACTGGCTGACCTTTCACTTCTGCTTTGTGCAGTAACCATTCGCCTTTGTCAGTGACTAAGCGTTCGGCTTGCTCAACGCTAATGCCGTTTGAGCGCGCCCAACCTTGTGCTGCTTTAGTTGGGTTACCGTCAGCATCAAATGCGCCACTTACTGCTGGGCCACGTTTTTCAACAATTTTGTCTGCTTGCGCTGCTTGTAGTTGGCTAACCACTAAGGCTAAACGACGAGGTGAGGCTAACCAGCGTACCCCTTGGTGCGTTAATTCAGCGTTGCTTAACTCGGTTTCAAAGTTAGCAGCAAAGGCTTCGGCCAGTTTGCGTAGTGATTTTGGTGGTAACTCTTCGGTACCAATTTCAATTAATAGATTTTCCATGTTGTCCTCTACGCCTTGTCTTTACAAAGTGGGAAGCCAAGGGCTTCACGCGCTGCGTAATATGCTTCTGCTACCGCTTTTGATAGGGTGCGCACGCGTAAAATGTAGCGCTGACGTTCGGTGACCGAGATCGCGTGGCGAGCATCTAGCAAGTTGAAGTAGTGAGAGGCTTTCATCACTTTTTCATAGGCGGGTAAAGGCAGGCCTTTTTCGATTAATTCGTGACTTTCTTTTTCACACTGGTCGAAGGCAGCAAATAGCGCATCAACATCAGCGTGCTCAAAGTTGAAAGTAGATTGCTCAACTTCGTTTTGATGGAAAATGTCACCGTAGGTTACGCGACCCATTGGGCCATCAGCCCATACTAAGTCATATACGCTGTCGACGCCTTGTACGTACATGGCAAGACGCTCTAAGCCGTAAGTTATTTCACCGGTCACAGGTGAACACTCAAGGCCACCTACTTGCTGGAAGTAAGTAAATTGAGTCACTTCCATGCCGTTTAGCCAAATTTCCCAGCCTAAGCCCCAAGCGCCTAGGGTTGGCGATTCCCAGTTATCTTCAACAAAGCGAATATCATGAATAGAAGGGTCGATGCCGATCGCTTCTAATGAGTCTAGGTATAGCTCTTGAATATTATCTGGCGATGGCTTCAGTACTACTTGAAATTGGTAGTAGTGTTGCAGACGGTTTGGGTTCTCACCGTAACGGCCATCGGTAGGACGGCGACATGGCTGCACATACGCACTGCTCATTGGCTCAGGGCCAATTGAACGTAAAAACGTTAACGGGTGGAAAGTACCTGCACCCACTTCCATGTCGAGTGGCTGTGCAATTACACAGCCTTGGCGTGCCCAATAATCTTGCAACGCAAGGATCAGGCCTTGAAAGGTCTTGATATCGAATTTTTGCATATTGGCTTAGCTGCTTTTCTTAAAAAAATACGCGCAAGTATAACTTTTATGGCGTCGGGTTTATAGAGCGATTATTGTTCTATCCCCTTGAGAGCGGTATTTCTTTGAGTGAATCACAGATTGCAGCATGATCCTTGATTAAAAAGAGAACTATCCCTTTTTGATCAAGTAGCGATACGGTTGATTTTCCGTTTCACTGGCCACTAAAGCATGATCCATAAAGCGACAAAAACTGGGAATATCGCGCGTAGTAGAGGGGTCGTCCGCGATCACCAGCAAGGTTTCGCCTGTGGTGAGTTTACGCACGGTTTTTCTGATCATCATTACAGGCTCAGGGCAACGTAGGCCGATGGCGTCTAATTGATGATCTGCTTGTTGAAATATATCGCTCATTTTACTGCTTTTTATACTATAAAACGGTGGTTTATTCACCAGTTTTGAAATGATTACGTTGCTTATGGGTTATTTTTAGTCTTGCCTGCTTATTTTTAATTTGCGCAACTTTTGTGCAAAAAAGCCATTAGACTTAATAGGGAGCAGCATATCACTAAGGAGGCCGATATGTTACAGCAAATTATGCGATTAAACCTGTATTCTGGTTTGGGCTTTTTTGCCTTCGCGATGATAGTGCTAAACAGCCCTATAGGGAACACTGCCACTTGGCTAACCAGTTTAATTTTAATTGGTATCGGCTTTTGGATTGAATTGGGTGACGACTTTCAGGAAGACGACCAAGATAATTAACCTGCTAGATTTGTTATGACTGAGTGGCGACTATTGCCACCATCAGCTGCTGGGCTGCTTTTTCAGGGGTGATCTTAGGGTTGTTGAAAAAGTGGCTAACCACATCCACTATGGCATTTTGGGTTAATCCTGTATTGGCCATACCTTGAGCTAACGATGGTAATAAAGTTAGCTGGCTAAAGTCTTTTATATCTTGTTGTGAGCAAGCATCAAACAGTGCTGGGTTGATGTCTTGGCGTGCCGGAATTGAGCCTTTTATTTGGTTAAATTTAACCTGTAATTCTTTGCCTGAAATACTTTTGGCAAGGGCGGTTTGCGCTTGCTGGTTATCGGGTTGTTGATGTTTTTTGAAAAATACAAAGGTATCGATGTTATAAGCAAAGGTGTCTTGAGTACCAGGCGCGGGAACGCAGTAATAATCTTCATTGGGTCTTTGTTGTTGTAAGCTCAGCTCTCCTTTTACCCAGTTACCCATCACTTGCATTGCCGCTTGCTTTGCTATCAATAATTGGGTGTTTTGGTCCCAGTTTCGGTCGATAGCTTGAGCATCTACTAGGTTTCTTAAGGCTCGAAACTGTTCAAATACCGCGACTAATTTAGCTGATTGAAAACTACTAGGATCATGCTGAACAAAAATGGCACGGTACAAGTCTGGGCCTAGCACCGAGATAGCAACCGATTCAAACAATAACGTATCTTGCCAAGGCTGTAAGCCATGAGCAAAGCCAATATAACCGGCTGCTTCGATGATTTTTGCGGTGTTAATAAACTCGGCCCAAGTGGTTGGTGGCGTTAACTTGAGCTCGTCAAAAATAGCCTTATTAAGCCACAGCATATTGACCCGGTGAATGTTAAATGGCACTGCGACAAAACTATCTTGGTAGCGCAAATAGTCTAATACTGTTGGCGAGTAAAGGGTCGACCAGTGTTGCTCTTTGGCTAAGTCATCTAGGGGCAATAAAAAGCGCAACGAGGCCCATTCTTGTATTTCTGGCCCTTTAATTTGTGCGCTGGCGGGAGGGTTGCCGGATACTGCCCGTGTGCGCAACACGGTCATGGCACTGTCGCCACCGCCACCGGTAACGGCAAAATCTCGCCACTGATGGCCTTGATCGACTAATGATTGCTTAATTAAATTTAGGGCTTTGGTTTCACTGTCTGAAGTCCACCAATGTAATACCTCGACATTGCCGGCATAGCTTAATGGGCAAAGTAATCCTAACAATAGGCACAGGCGTTTCATTATAACTCCGAGTAATGACTGCGAGGCAGGCGTAACTTTATTAGTAAACCGCCATCACTGGCGTTGGTGAGTTCAATATCACCGCAATGAGCATGCACAATATTGCGCACTATGCCTAAGCCTAAACCATAGCCAGGCTCTTCGCTGTGTAAGCGCACATAAGGGCTAAAAATGCGCTCAAGCTCTTGCTCAGGAATACCTGGGCCTTGATCTTGAATGGTGATATGTAAATTATCGCCTATGTCCATTAGGGTGATCACCGCTTTATTACCATATTTGATAGCATTGTCGACTAGATTGGTCAGGCAGCGTTTTAAGCCTAGTGGTTTACCACGATAGGGAGCCACATAATGGCCGATTATTTTAGTTTGCTCAGGGTAAATTTCACATACTTGGTGGACCAGTTTTAAGATATCAATTTCGGTTATGTTTTCATGAATATCAGTATCTTTTACCGTTTGCAGCGCCCCCTTCACCATTAGTTCTAATTCATCTAAATCGGTATTAAATTTCTCGATTTTTGCTTCATCATCGAGCAATTCAGCGCGCAGGCGCAATCGAGTAATCGGGGTTTTTAAGTCATGAGAGATAGCGCTAAATAACGATTCTCGATCAGCAATATAGCGCTGCAGCTTTTGTTGCATGTTATTAAAGGCGCGAGTGGCGGTTAGCAACTCTAACGCGCCTTCTTCTTTTAATGGCGCTTGGTGTAAGTCGATACTCATATCAGAAGCGGCGCGGGCCAATCGAGCCAGAGGCCGTGTTTGCCACTGAAACAGTGAAAAAGTAAACAACAACAAAAAGATAGTGGTTAAGATGATGGTAGTGAGTTGTGGGCTGGGGATCAGGTCTTTTTGCTCGACGATATAAGGGGGTGGCATCAGCGCCGCTAAATATAGCCATTCGTTACTGGATAGTTCAATTTGCAGCACCAAAATAGGTAAGTTGAGTTTACTGGTGAGTAGTGAGTAACTGGCCCAAGACGGTGGTAAATCGGTTAGTAAGGTGTCGTTATTCAGCACCTTGAGTTCATTTGGCCGCGAAAACTCTATTTTTATCGGATAACTTGGCCCTAACTTATGCCGTAAAATTTCGTCCATCTTATTTATGACTAAGGTTTTTTGTGGCGAGTCGGCGATTGGGTTGATGATAATTTCTTCGCTATTTAACGACACAAAAAATCGCGACCCGCCCATATTTCGCAGTTGGTCTAGCACGATGTGACGAAATTCGAGGGGTAATTTTTTAAAGAAACTGGCCGTGCTCGCTGCGCTATTGGCCAACTGTTCGGCGTTGCTTTGCAGGGCGGTGTTCTCTTGCGTAGTGAATAAATTAACCCAAATAAAACTACTAATACCTTGGGCTAACGCCACGGAAAAAATGATGATGATCACCATTCGGTTAAGCAGTGACTTAGGCCAAAGGCTAAGCCATAAATTGCGCCAAAGCTGGGCAATTTGGTGGGAACTAGCCTTCATGTTTCACTTCTGCTATCAGCACATAGCCGGCGCCACGGATGGTTTTTATTAGTTTTGGACTTTTGCCGTTGTCCCCTAAGCGTTGGCGTAGCCGACTGAGTTGTACATCAATGCCACGCTCCATCGGCAGTGCTTCGCGGCCGCGGGTGGCATCAGAAATAGTATCGCGATCGAGTATTTGATTGGGGTGTTGTAAAAACAGCATCAGCAGGTTGTAGTCGGCACCCGATAGCTCCAACTCTTCTTTGTCTTGGCTTGTTAAGCTACGCTTTAATGTATCAAGCCGCCAATTAGCAAAATGAATATAACGTGAACCACTGCTGGCACTAAACTGCGCACGTCGCAGCAGGGCTTTAATACGGGCCAGTAACTCACGGGGGCTGAAAGGTTTCGCGATATAATCATCGGCACCAATTTCTAACCCAATCACTCGATCTGTTTCGTCTGAGCTAGCGGTGAGCATGATGATCGGCACGTTAGAATCACGGCGAATTTTTTGGCATAGGGTAAAGCCATCATCTCCGGGCATCATAATGTCGAGAATAATAAGATCGGGCACCATCTCATTTAAACGCTGAAACATTTCGATGCCTTCAGCGGCAGTGGTTACGGCAAACCCTGCTTTTGCGAGGTATTGTTGCAGTAATTCACGTATTTCAGTGTCGTCATCAACAATTAAGATTTGTTTGGCGCTGTTCATATTATCGCTAGTCGTTATTGGCTAAATAGGCTTGAATGAGTTAATTGAAGCCTTGCTAAGGATAAAAAGCAATAACCAGAGTGTGTTAGTGTGGGATGGCTCGGCTAGGTTGGTTTTATATGATGTTAATTTGAGTTAGTAATGCTCATTATTAAGCAACATCAACCTAGCCAATAGTTGTTTGGATGGTTTAGTACAAAAAACGCCCAATAGGATTAAGCAGTTTGCTCACACCAGAGGTAAAATGCAGCGGTGCATTGGACACGGTATAACACAAACAACCTTCAGCCGTATAAGGACTATGTTGATGCTCACCATTTAAGATAATAAAGTCACCTTTTTCATAGCGACCCGACTCATCTTCAAAACAGCCATCCAAAAGTAGAGTTAACTCATATCCCTTATGGGTATGGTGTGGTATCGCGCTGTCTTCGCCTATTTGCAGCAAGCTAGCATGAACTTCACCTTCTTCAAGGGGAAGCCGGGCTCGTTGAATATTACCTAGGCCGCTCCATTTACTATCCGCAAACTTATTCAAAGCGTGCGGTAAAGTATAAACTTTTTGCTCCACTTTTATTGTAGTGGCCGTTTTAACCGGCGCTGGCTGGTGGGTAACAGGCTCTGCCGTGATGTTCGCCATCATGGCAGAAAAATCTTCGCTAGCAGATAAATCAAGCTCTTCGTTAAATTCTTCATCTGCTAAAGCTTGGGTCATTTTTGCTGCAATGGCTTTACAGTGCGGACATAAGTCTAAGTGAATACTCACCGCGATTGAAAGAGAAGCGGGTAACTCACCAGCGGTAAACGCTTGAATCATGGTAGATTCTGGATGATGTTTAATCATTATGCTGCTCCATTTGTTCTTTCAACTTTTCTAACCCCAAGCGTAGTCGGGACTTAATTGTGCCTAAGGGCACTTTTAAGTGTTCAGCAAGCTCCTGATGGGTCATCTCTTTTAAATAAATCGCCTCGACCACTTCTTTTTGTTTTGCCGGTAAGGTATCCAGCCCTTGAATTAGCTGAGCACGCATTAAGTGGTCGTCCTCATGGTCCGGCTCAGCGTCGGCCTCTTCGTATAATGGCCACAGGTCATCACTTAAATTATCTTCTTTGTTATGCTTTATTTTTCTAAGCATATCAAAGCTATAGTTACGCATAATGGTAAATATCCAAGTGGACGCCTTGCCTTTGTCAGGGCTGTAGAGCTGGGCTTTGCGCCAGACTAAGCTCATGGTTTCTTGCACTAAATCCATTGCCAACGCTTCTTGTCGAAATTGTTTTAAGCCAAATGCTTTAATCTTGGGTGCAAAAAAGGCAAACAATTTGGCAAATGCGGCCTTGTCCTGATCCCTTGCAACGGCAAGCAAGTGCTGATTCAGCTCAGGCTGAATATCGAGGTTTGGGTCTGGCTTTTTAATGTTGGCATCCGCTAACTGACTAGTTTGATACATGATTTTATGCTCTTAGCTGATGATGTAAAGCTGCAACGGTGCAAACTGATAAGTACAAGCAGCACCCACTAGAAAACCAATACGCCATTGTTAATGGCTTAGATCATTTTGTTGCAATAAAACATCGTCAATGAGCTGTAACAAGCCTTCAAATTTCAGTTGCATAAATAGGTTCTGCTTTTTTTGTGCTGGCATTGGCAGTAGTTCTAGCCAGCGCTGACAGACCCAAGTTAAGTCTTGCAGTGGTTGCTGTAAATCTTGTTGCTGATATAGGGTGTGGTCACGCAATAACTTGGCAAGACTGTCGGCAACAAATTGGTGCTCTTTACTCACTTTTCTGGGCGGCCAGTTTTCTAGTAGCGTTACTTTTCCTTGGCGTAATCCATCCTTATCGGTTGTGAAGTTGTCAATGCAAAAGCGGTCTTTCCCTTCAATGGAAATACTGAGGGTGCCGTCTTCGAAGCGATCGAAATCAAATATTTCAACGCGGGTTCCTGCTTGCATCAGTTGTTGCTGAGCGACATCCGCAAAACTACATAAGCCAAATCCGGTTTGGTTTTTTAACGATTCAGACACCATACGCTGGTAACGTGGTTCAAAAATCCGTAACTGGGTTTTCCCGCCAGGTAAAAGAAAGACTGGCAGTGGAAATAAGGCTAATTTCATCTTGTGGTTCCTATTGCGTATTCGTCGGTTATTACGTAGTGGCTCAGCAATGTGATCAGCTTCTCGAGTTGAAAGTTTTATCCTACTTCCGTCTTTGTGCTAACACTGATCCTAATAAGTGGTAAATTCGTTCTATCATTCAGTGAGATAAGCTTTCTCTTGAGTTTAATATAAGAGAAAGCTCAAATTTAATGGGGAGAGCATCGTGAAGTTATTAAACCAAATATTGCTTATAGGAAGTCTTGTCATGAGCACAACAGCTGGGGCGCAGTGCCTCGATTTTTTAAATGTGTCAAAAGAAAAGTTAAATTCAGACGAGCAGATTAACTTGTGTGAGCTTACTCAAGGCAAAACCGTTCTGATCGTGAATACCGCCAGTAAGTGTGGCTTTACCCCGCAGTTCACAGAGTTAGAGCAGTTGCATCAAAAATATAAAGAGCAAGGCTTAGTGGTGCTTGGCTTTCCTTCCGATGACTTTTTCCAAGAGAATAAAGAAGAAGAGGACACCGCTAAGGTTTGTTACATCAATTATGGTGTGACCTTTAATATGTTTGCTCCGGTGTCGGTTCGAGGTAAAAATGCCGATCCTATTTTTCAGCACCTAGCTAAGCAATCGGCTTCGCCGAAGTGGAACTTTTATAAGTATCTAGTCAGTGCCGATGGCAGAGAAGTGAAACACTTTACCAGTACCACTAAGCCAAGTAGTGATAGTTTTCAGCAGGCATTAAAATCTATGTTGAAGTAACGTAGGAGTAATTACACCATTAATTTAAGATTATGGTTAAAATGATGTTTTAAAGTAGCGGCTAAATATGAATTGCCGTTTTTTGGAGAAAAGCTTTGTCTCGATTTACAGCGTTAACTGAAAATGCCCATGAAAAGCTATCGGCCAGCACAGGTGTACTATTAACCAATTTAGGTACGCCTCAAGCGCCAACGGCAGCGGCTTTACGCCCTTATCTAAAGCAGTTTTTGTCTGATCCGCGGGTAGTGGAAATACCGCGTTTGGTGTGGATGATTATTCTTCACGGCATTATCTTACGGGTGCGCCCAGCGAAATCGGCTAAGTTATATCAAAGCATTTGGATGGAAGGTGGTTCGCCGTTGTTGGTTCATAGCCAAAATCAGCGTGACAAGCTGGCTGCACAATTGACTGAGCAAGGCTTCAATGCCAATGTGAAGTTGGCGATGCGTTACGGCGAGCCTGATATGGCGAAGGTACTGCAAGAGTTTCAGCAGGAAGGTATCCGAAACGTTGTAGTGTTGCCGTTGTACCCGCAATATTCAGGCCCGACTACCGGTTCTACTTTTGATGCGGTGAGTCGAGAGTTGAATAAGTGGCGTTTTGTGCCGCAGCTGCACTTTATCAATAGCTATCATGACCATGAGCTCTACATTCAAGCGTTAGCTAACTCAATGGCCGCTGACTTTGAACAACATGGTATGCCGGACAAGCTAATTTTGTCATATCACGGCATGCCAAAGCAGTTTTTTGATAATGGTGATCCTTACTATTGTTTGTGTATGAAAACCAGCCGTTTAGTCGTTGAAAAGCTTGGTTTGAGCAAAGAGCAGTATCAAACGTGTTTCCAATCGCGCTTTGGTAAAGCGGAGTGGCTCAAGCCTTATACCGATGCAACCTTAACCGAGCTGGCTGAACAAGGAGTGAAGAATGTGGCGGTGGTTTGTCCGGCATTTAGTGCTGACTGTTTAGAAACACTAGAAGAAATGGTGCACGAAAATAAAGATGTATTCATGGAAGCGGGTGGTGAGCATTATCGTTACATCGCAGCACTAAACGATAACCCTGATCATATAGATATGATGGTTGATTTAGTGAAACCCTACCTCTGATACAGTCATTCGTTGGGTGCTCGTTCATCCAACGAATACAATATGCTGATGATTTAACCCTTTTCCACCAGCCAGTCTGATTCACAATAAACCCCATGGGCGACAGGCTCTGCTGGCAGTTCTGTTTTTGTTTGGGAAACCGTTGCAGCTTGATAAGTAGCCAAGCGTTGCGCGTCTTGGTTTTGCCATTGTGTTGGCAACGCTTGTTTCAAATTCAGTAGGGTAGTACTGGCTTTTTTATACAGCCCTTTTTCATAATATGCGCGCGCCAAGTAAGTGTATTCCAGCTTAGTGGTTGCTTTATTCGCATTGCCTAAGGCTATCACTGCGTCAAAGTCGGCAAGGTCAAGATAGATACGCATTTGACTGTAACGGCTATAGCCCAAAGACGTGCTGAGCTTGAGTTGTCGATAATTCAATTCAGCCTTTTTCAAATAATCTAATGCTTGGTCATATTGGCCCAAGTCTGAATATGCCCAACCTAGCATAAACAAAGTATTGGCTTGATTGGCGCTTAAAGCTAACTTGGGGAGTAATGATTTAAAATCAGCAATAGCCCCTAAGATGGCGGTTCTGTTTTGTCCATGACGGCCTAAAGAGCTTTGGTCTAACCCTTGGTCTAGCTGCGCGAAAGCAAGGTAGAAATGAATGGTTTGCTCAAGCGCTGTTGCGCCTAGGGTTTGGCTAATGTTCTGTGCTGCCGATAATGGCCCTTGCGCGGCCTTGCCTTGTTTGAGCTGAATGAATACAAAGCCTTGGTAAGCAAGGGCGGTGGCCAGTTCAAATGGCTGATTCAACTGTTTATATAATTCTATTGCTTGCTGTAATGCCTGCTGTCGTCTAGCAATGGCAACATTGTAATTTTGTGCAATGGCAAACAGGCTGTCGGCTATTTTAGGTTGATTACCCAACTGTTGGTAGAAGTTATGTGCTTTCTCTAATCGTTCTTGGTCTAAAAGTAAATGCGTCTCTGGTGACTTATCTGGCCCGTGAGCGGGTGGATTACCTAGATAAAATAGCCTGTCAGCTTGCATTTCCAAGTCATTCTCTTGCGGAAATAAAGCAGAAGCTTGTTCTATCCAATGTTGATAAGTTTGCCATTGCATCTTGTGCCAGGCTTGTTGCGCCCTCAGTCGATAAACCTGAATCAGTATATCGTGCTTACCGCTCTGCTCTGCTAATGTTTGCGCCATCGCGATTTGCTTCGTTAACTCAGCTTGATCGCCGCGACGAAAAGCTAATTCAGCCAGCCAGTAATGAACAAAAGCTAACAAAGAGGGCTGTTGTTGCGGGTCTTCAATAAGCGCTAACATATTTGTTTCAGCTTCTTGCCAGCTTCCTGTTAATACTTGGCTTTTGGCCATATATGCCGCACTCCAGGTTTGATTTGGCGCCAAAATATACGAGGCCTGAAAGAATTTAAACGCATCCATCTGGCCGGTAGTATGGGCTGCTTGCAACCCTCTGGCTAAGGTTTGTTTAGCTAAAGCGTTTGCTCCTGATTCTTCCTCTGAGATGACCGAGAATGAGCCAGATTGTCCGGATAATAAGTGTAGGAGCTGGTTCGCAACGGCGTTGGTAGCATTGGTTAAGGAGGTGTATGTCATCGCTCCTTGTTGTACGCCACCCGTTTGCGAAATAATCTGAAATGCTAAAACTTGTTGCCCTTTGTGAAGTTGTACATTAGCCAGTAGCGCTTTATCAATATCTTGCTTTGCCAGCAAGGCCCTAATGTCGATAGCTAAGGGGGGCCAGCTTAGTTCAGAGCCGGCAAATAAACGATTGGCCATCGCCGGGGGAATAATTTGCAACGAGCCTTGGCTTGCTAACTCGTTAGCCACCATGTCGGCGAGTCCGAGCTCAAGCCAGTCCATGGTTTTATTTCCTGTCTGATTAATAAAAGGCAGCACCAGTAAGCTTCGGTTCGTTGTTTGGGCCGTGTCACTGGTTGTTGAATTGACGACAAAAAAACTCAAAACAAGAAGCATGATTGCTACTAAGGCAAGAGCCATATTCGTTATGCTAAGCCATTTGAATCTGTGTGGTGTTTGATTGTTGTTAACTGACTGATCAGCTTCTGTTTGGTTTTCAAATGGGCAAACCCATTGGTAGCCGCGTTGTTGGTAGGTTTTTATAAATTTGGGCTCACTTGCCTTGTCCCCCAATGCTTTGCGTAACTCTCGAATGCTTTGGGTGAGGGAGTTTTCTCGGTACTCGCTTTGCTGCCAAAGCTGATCGAGTAGTTCATCTTTAGGTATGACACGATCGCTGTTGTCGATAAGGTATTTCAATAAAATGCTAACTTTGTAGCGCAGCTGAAGTGGGGTTGATTCCACATTCTCAACATTGCTTAGTTCGCCATTACTACTATTGAATTGAAATTTTTCAAACCGATATTGGCTCATGACTTCCTTCTTTTTAAACCTAAAACGCGCTTAAATTATAATGATTTCGACTCATATCACCTAACGATTAATACTTTTTGTAAATCTTTAAGTGTATGATTTTAAATTGTTTAAACTATTTCATGCCGATTTTATGTCGATTTAGCTTAGATTTTAACTCGATATCAAGCGTACCGCTTTCCGTTTCGATAGCTTTGCACTCAATGACCAATTGAAGGAAGCAAGAAATGGAAAGTATGATTCAAACCCTGCTGATGCAGAATGAGTTATCACTGCTACTGTTAGGCATGGTTTTTTTTGCTGGGGTGTTAACTAGCATCACACCCTGTGTTTATCCCTTATTGCCGATCACTGTCTCCTTGGTGGGAAATTTTGCGACATCCCGACGCACTGGTTTTTATTTTTCTATCATTTATGTCCTTGGTTTAGCTTGCTCTTATGCCGGTCTCGGCATGTTAGCTGCAAGTACAGGACAGCTTTTTGGTGGCGTTTCCAGCCATCCTGCAACACTCCTATTTATGGCACTAGTGTGTTTTTTGATGGCTGCTTGGATGCAAGGCTGGTTACGGTTACCGCAATGGACAGTGGCCTCACATATCAAACCTTCCGAGAAATATAAGAAGCTATCAATTTTTGTATTGGGGGCGCTATCTGGTTTAGTGATGGCTCCTTGTACCTCACCTGTACTTGGTATGTTGCTGATGTTTGTAGCAGCAAAAGGTAATCCCAGCTGGGGGGCGGGCATGATGTTTGTCTTTGCCTTTGGTATGAGCAGCTTGCTTATTCTGGCGGGCACCTTCAGTGGCTTTCTTACCCTGCTGCCTAAGTCTGGCTTTTGGCTGGTTCGCATCAAAACACTACTTAGTTTGCTTATTTCACTTGCTGGTCTGTACCTCGTCTGGCAAGCCTACTTGGCTTGGTAAAAGCTATTAATAAAGGAGATTTTATGGAAATAAATATGAAAAAATTAGGCGCAACGCTACTGATAGTAGGCCTGACCTACTCAAGTTCTGCGTTAGCTAAAGTGGGAGACATGGCGCCAAACATTAATGCCACCACTATTAATGGCCAAGCTATTAACTTTAGTGAATTGAAAGGGAAGAAGCCTATTTATCTAAAATTTTGGGCCACTTGGTGTAGCTATTGTAAGGCTGAAATGCCTCACTTACAGCGTATTCAAGAAGAGTATGGTGATGAGATAGAGGTGCTGACGGTGAACGTTGGGCTAAATGACTCCGTAGAGAATGTACAAGCTCTGTTTAAAGAAGAAGGCTATACCTTACCCGTTATCTTTGACAAAAAAGGGGATATAACAGCTGAATATCAAGTGGTTGGAACGCCTTTTCAAGTGTTGATTAACAAGCAGGGTGAGGTGGTTTATGAAACGTTTTTGGCCACTGATGAGTTAAGTAATAGATTGGCCGCCTTGGCGCAGGAGTAAAAAATGAAAGCAATCAATAAAATACTGATAGCAGCCGTCACTTCTGCTGCATTCACTACTTCGGCGTTCGCGGCAGCAGATCAAACCAGTATTAGTGGTGAAGTTATATCTCTAGATAGCGCGACTCACCTGATATTTTTTGATGTTTGGGCTAGCTATCAAGGCGCTGGCCCTGAGCAAACGCTAGCAGCATTGCCTAAGTCATTCAGCCAACAATTTAGTCCGGTGTGGGTACAGCCGCAAATCAATGTTACGCCTGCTCAGTTGAGTGAGTTTCAACAGTTTTACCCTGACGTTAAACCTATTGTATTAGATAAGGGGTTTCAGCTGATTCGTCAGTATGACGTTTGGCAGTCACCGCATCATGTATTGTTGGAGCAAGGTCAGGTGGTCTTTTCAGGTAATGGCCAACAGCTGATCGATTTTGCCAATCAGTTTTCTGTAGGAGAAAGTCAATGAAATCAATGTTAACGCTGTTACTAACTGTTGCTTCTACTGTGGCTCTGGCGCGACCTGATGTGGGTGATAAAAGCCATAATTTCTCAGCCACTAGCCTCACAGGACAATCAATCTCACTACAACAATATAAAGGTGAGGCTGTTAATCTTGTTTTTCTCGACTCCCTCTGTCCAATGCCTCATTTTCCCGGCTGTGAGGAAAAAATTGCTAAGCTGAATAAGCAGGTAGCGGCAAAACCGCAAGCTAATTGGGTTGGCTTTATCAGCTCTTTTTATGTTGATCAAGGGATTACCGAAGCGTTTAGGGATAAATATCACATCAAGATCCCTTTAGTGTTTGATCTCGACAATAAGGAATTTCAACAGTATCAAGTGTTTGCTACGCCTTACTTAATTCGCTTAGATAATGAACATAAAATTGTTGAGCGTGGGGATGCGTTTTAGCCCTTAGTCGATAACCCGAGTTTGGATCAACAAGATAGTATGTATTCCTGTGCTCTGCGTGTTCATTGTTGACAACGAAACGTTGCAGTAAAAAGATTTATAATGGGCTGCAAAAAAAGACGCTAGATAGCAAAAAGCACCTGAATTCAGGTGCTTTTTTTACTGTCTCGCTACTCCTTTAGCAACCACAGTAACTATCGCGAAGGGGCTTCATTAGGCTGGTCGATACAGCAATAATATCGAGTGTAAACACTTCAATTACCCTTCGAAAGATAAAACGCGTGTGCAAGCGGGTTGGATCAGCTTTGCCGAGAAAATATTTTCTCCATCTCATTTTTGTTCATTTAATCAGTAAACTAGAATCAAATTGTCCATAATCATTGTATCTGTTTTTTATAAAGAGATTGAACCAGCTTACTGCCACCAGCGTAGTTTGCTTACATTCAAACCTCCCATAGGTTGCTGTTTGGTGAAAGAGTTCATCAATATCTGGGGCGTTACCTAAGAGCGTAATCTGAAAGCATTAATAGCGCGATAGCAGCTAAAAAAGTTAAACATAAGTGGGTCTAAATGAGTTCTACCATAGTGATCACAGGCGCGGGGCAGCGCATTGGTCTGGCCCTTGCAAACGATTTATATCAGCAAGGTTTTCAAGTGATAGTCAGTTATCGTACTGAGCGAGAAGGGGTAAGACAGCTGCGTAGCTTAGGTGTTACTTGTATTCAGGCTGATTTTTCTAGTCAGGTTGGCATCGAGACATTTATTGCGCAAGTGAAGCAGAAGGTCACTAATTTAAGAGCGATTATTCATAATGCATCAGACTGGGCTGCAGAGAAAAAAAGCCATGATTTTGGCGCTCTGATGCAACAGATGATGCAGGTGCATGTACAAGGGCCTTATCAATTAAACTTAGCTTTGGCTCCCTTACTACAGGCCAATGACGGTATGGCCGATATTATCCACTTCACCGATTATGTGGCTGAAAAGGGGAGTCAAAAACACATTGCTTATGCTGCCAGTAAAGCCGCGTTAGCTAATTTAACCTTATCGTTTTCCGCTAAGTTAGCTCCTAAAGTAAAAGTAAACAGCATAGCGCCTGCTTTGCTTATGTTTAATCAAGGTGATGATGAGGCGTACAAAAAGAAAGCACTGGCTAAATCTTTAATGGGGTTAACTCCAGGTGAGCAAGAGGCGGTTGCCGCCGTTACCTATTTACTGCAAAGCCAATATATTACGGGCCGCACTATACACCTAGATGGTGGGCGTCACCTTATTTAAGGCCATTTAATAGAGGATCTTATGTCTACTAGCCAAGCGATTATTAATATTTCTGATTTGCGATTACGTACCTTTATCGGCTTTAACCCTGATGAAATGGAAAAAATGCAGGACATAGTGATTAATGTTGAAATTCATTACCCTGCCGAAAAAGCACGTTTGTTTGATAATGTTGCCGATGCCTTGAATTATAAAGATGTCACCAAGCAAATTATTCATCATGTTGAAGAAGGGCGCTTTTTATTATTAGAAAAGCTGGTGGATGATGTACTAAAAATCAGCCATCAGCACCCTTGGGTCACTTACGCTAAAGTGAAAATTGATAAGCCTCACGCACTGCGCTTTGCTGACTCGGTGTCACTGACATTAGCTTGGCAACGTGATTAGCACTGCTTAAAACAGTATTTGCCAAAATGGTATTCGTCAAAATAGCTTACCCCTATGCAAAACCGCAGCGAGTACTTCCCTGTAAGCTTGGATTTTTCATCCCTGAAAAATACATTTTGCGCCGCGACAAGCTATTTTATTGTGCGGCTAAATAATTCGGAAAATTAAGCTGACTGATGTGCATAAAAAGACTATTTTTTAAGCTAACTACTTGCTACACATTACAAAGTATTTAACCCTACAAAGTGTCGGTATTTAGCGGCAAGCAATCTGGTTAGAATAGCGCCTCATTCGCGCCCTGTTTACGTCAGGGTTAGCAATATAAGGAAAAGAAAATGTCGCAATATGTAGTCTGTGCCCTCTATAAATTCGTCACCCTTGACGATTATCAAGCCATTCAAACCCCACTGTTAGACGTGATGCTCCAGCATGATGTTCGCGGTACCTTGCTGTTAGCCCAAGAAGGGATTAATGGCACAGTCGCGGGATCCCGTGAGGGTGTTGATGCGCTATTGGCATGGTTAAAAAGTGACCCTCGATTTGCTGATATCGGCTATAAAGAGAGCTTGGATGACGAACAGCCTTTTTTACGCACTAAAGTGAAGCTGAAAAAAGAAATTGTCACCATGGGCGTGGAAGGGTTAGACCCGAAAAAAGTAGTGGGTACTTATGTTAAACCACAAGACTGGAATGCCTTAATCTCTGATCCTGAAGTGTTGCTGGTGGATACCCGCAATGATTACGAGATCAGCATCGGCACCTTTAAAAACGCGGTTAACCCGAATACTGAAACCTTCCGTGAGTTTCCACAATACGTGAAGGAAAACCTCGACAAAACCAAGCACAAAAAAGTGGCTATGTTTTGTACTGGTGGTATTCGTTGTGAAAAATCAACCGCTTATTTAAAAGAAGAAGGCTTTGAAGAGGTTTACCATCTTGAAGGCGGTATTCTTAAGTATCTAGAAGAAGTGCCTGAAGCGGAAACCATGTGGCAAGGCGAATGCTTTGTGTTTGATGGCCGTGTAGCGGTTAACCATAACCTAGAAAAAGGCAGTTATGACCAATGTAACGCCTGTCGCTTACCGATCACCGAAGCTGATAAGCAAGATGAACGCTACATGGCGGGCGTAAGTTGTCCAAATTGTTACGACAAGCTCACTGAGCAGCAAAAGCAGCGTTTTAGTGAGCGTGAAAAGCAAATTCGTCTTGCCCAAGAGCGCGGCGAAGCACACATTGGTGGTGATGTAGGTAAATTTATTGACCAGCGCCGTCGCCATAAGCAAGTGCAAAAGCAGCTGCAACAGCAGCAGAAGAAAAATAGCTAATAGCAGAGGGCGCGAATTGCGCCTGTAAATAACACGGCGTATCTCTCTGTTTTCTTGGCGAAAGTATTCTTTATGCTAAAGCCTAAATTTAGTTGTATTATTCACAATTAGGGTGGTGGAGAAACACCACTTTAATTTATTCCTCTGAAACTTCTCCTTTTCATTGTTCTTTATCTCGCTTTTTTCTTAAATTTAGTGAGTTGTTGCTAGAATTGTGTTTTTTGTCACTACTAATCAGGATTTAGACTCGGTATACTTCGGGTGATTTTTTTGTGATTAAAATTTAGATCACTATATTTTAGGAGAGACAAGATGAATTGGTACAAATTATGTTGGGCTAAGTACGCCACATTTGAAGGGCGCGCTCGTCGCAGTGAATATTGGTTTTTTCAACTATTTAACTTCATTGCAATCATCGCACTGGGTGTTGTTTGTGGCATTTTGGACGGTGTTTTAGGCACATCAGGACTCATCACTGGTGTTGTGCTGGGTGTATACTGCCTTGCTTCTTTGCTGCCTGCTATTTCTGTTACTGTGCGTCGTTTACATGATATTGGTAAATCAGGTTGGTGGTTTTGGGTTTCTCTTATCCCTGGCGTTGGCGGTATTATCCTATTAATATTTACAATTATGGACAGTGCTGAAGCGAATGATTTTGGTGCAAATCCTAAGCTAGCGACTGCTTAATCAATTAGGCGCTCTCTAATAAAAAGCCAAGCTCTGTTGCTTGGCTTTTTACATTGGGCTAGAAAATTACATCGGACTTAACACTAACTCCACACGACGGTTTTGTTCTCGGCCTGACGCGGTATTGTTATCTGCAATTGGGCGAGCTTCGCCATACCCCAACGTACTCACTCGCGCACTAGGCAATTGGTTACGCAGTAAGTAATCGGCAACTGAAGCCGCACGTTGCTCTGATAATGTTTGGTTGTAGTTTGCAGATCCGGTGCTGTCTGTGTGACCTAATACATTCACGCGCGTTTTATCGAACTCTTTCAGCACGAGTAGTACGCTGTCTAACACTGGCATAGCGCTTTGTTTTAAGTTGCTTTGGTTGACATCAAAGGTGATAGCGTTGGGCATATTCAAAATAATGGTGTCGCCAGCACGGGTAACGCTGACACCGGTATTGCGTAACTTTTGGCGTAGTTCTGCTTCTTGCACATCCATGTAGTAGCCGATACCACCGCCAGCTGCTGCTCCAGCTGCTGCACCAATTAATGCGCCTTTAGAGCGATCTTTATCTTTAATTACAGCCCCAAGTACTGCGCCACTTAACGCACCGATTGTTGCGCCCTTGGCGGCATTGGATGTTTGCTCTTCACCAGTATAAGGGTTGACTGTGGTACATGCACTTAACGTTAAGCTGGCACTGGTTAAAGCGGCGATTGCCAGAGTTTTTTTGTTCATAAAAGTATCCCTAATGGTAAAAATGTCATCTTTATAAGGTTTTATTGCCTATTAGTGAAGTGAAGCCAGCACTAATCTCGATGAATTATTTTTCATAAATGCTCTTTCATTGTGAGAAAAGCATGAAATAACACACAATAAGTTGGTTTTTTATCTGTTTTAAATGAAAATTCATCTAAGAGTCTTATTTTTTATTAAAAATTAAGCTGTTTTTCACTAAACTACGTCCCCAAATCATTGTTGGAATCAAATATATGTCATTGAGTGTTGTCATTCTCGCTGCGGGTAAAGGAACTCGTATGCGTTCTAAATATCCTAAGGTGTTACATAAAATAGCCCATAAACCTATGGTACAGCATGTTATCGATACCGTTAAAAGTCTAGGGGTTGATAACATTCATCTTGTTTACGGTCACGGTGGTGACCATATGAAAGAAGTCATTAAAGACACTAAACTAAATTGGGTTAAGCAGGAGCAGCAACTAGGTACTGGCCATGCAATGCAGGTAGCTGCACCTCATTTTAAAGATGATGAGAAAATTCTAATGGTTTACGGTGATGTGCCTTTATTGGGCGCTAACACCATTAAACGTTTGGTTGCTGCACAACCACCAGGAGGCATCGGCTTACTAAGCTTAATGGTTGATGATCCAACGGGCTATGGTCGTATTGTACGTGAGCATGGCTTGGTATGTGGCATTGTTGAGCATAAAGATGCTTCGCCGGATCAGCATCGTATTCGCGAGATTAACACCGGTATCTTAGTTGCTAACGCGAAAGATTTACAAAACTGGCTATTCAAATTAAGTAACAGTAATGCACAGGGTGAATATTACGTTACTGACATTATTGAAATGGCTTATAAACAAGGCCGTATTGTCAATGCCGTGCATCCAAGTATCGCTATTGAAGTGGAAGGGGTTAACAACCGTTTGCAACTTGGCCGTTTAGAGCGCGCGTTCCAGTTAAAACTGGCTGAAGATTTAATGATGGATGGTGTGGCCATTTTAGATGCTAATCGTTTTGATCTTCGCGGCTCTCTCGACTGTGGCATGGACGTTGAAATCGACGTTAACTGTGTGTTTGAAGGCAAGGTTCGCTTAGGTAACAACGTTAAAATTGGCCCTAACTGTGTAATTCGCAATGCCAAAATTGGTGATGATTGTGAAATCAAAGCTAACTCGGTCATTGAAGGCGTTGAAGTGGGTGAAGGCTGTAGTGTCGGCCCGTTCTCTCGTTTACGTCCAGGCACTGTGCTAAAAGATGGCGCAAGCGTGGGTAACTTCGTTGAGATGAAAAAAGCCACTTTAGGCAAAGGCAGTAAATGTGGTCACCTATCTTACTTAGGCGATGCATCGATTGGCGCTAACGTAAATATTGGCGCAGGTACCATTACCTGCAACTACGACGGCGTTAACAAGTTCCCAACGGTGATTGAAGATGGTGCCTTCATCGGCTCCGACACGCAGTTAATCGCCCCAGTGACTATAGGCCAAAACGCAACTATCGGTGCAGGCTCTACCATCACTCATAACGTAGGTGAAAAAGAGTTAGTCATCAGCCGCGTGAAACAGCGTCACATTCAAAACTGGCTACGCCCAGAAAAACAAAAAAAATAACCTTATCTGTTAAATAAACAGCCCTATGAAAATAGGGCTGTTTATTTTTTGTCTGAGAAAAGGCGACATTTTTTCCGTTCAGGATGAACAGAACTTCTACAATTCTAAGGAAGGATATAAAACTAAATAAAATCATGAATCAGAGCTTACCTCTGCTTCTTAAAACAAGGATACCAGCCTATGTGTGGGATTGTTGGCGCAGTAGCGCAACGGGATGTTGCGGAAATACTACTTGAAGGACTACACAGATTAGAATACCGCGGCTACGACAGTGCCGGTATAGCCATTAACAATGGTGATCATCAAATACAACGTTTACGCCGACTCGGCAAAGTTCAAGCCCTTAATGATGCGTTGCAAGAAACCCCTCTCTCCGGTGGAACAGGGATTGCCCATACCCGTTGGGCTACTCATGGTGAACCCTCAGAAGCGAATGCTCACCCGCACATCTCAAGCCGTATCGCGGTGGTGCATAATGGCATTATTGAAAACCATGAAAAACTCAGAGAAAAGCTGAAAGGGTTAGGCTTTGAATTTAGCTCGCAAACTGATACCGAAGTCATTGCCCACTTAGTTGAGCATTACTTGCAGCAAAACAATGATTTACTTGGCGCAGTACAACTGGCCGTGCGCGAGCTAGACGGCGCTTATGGCACGGTGATCATGGATGCCGAGCAACCGGAACGGCTCATTGTGGCACGCTCTGGTAGTCCGTTGGTGATAGGCGTTGGCGTAGGTGAGCACTTTATTGCCTCTGACCAGCAAGCATTACTTAACGTGACTCGTCGCTTTATGTTCCTAGAAGAAGGCGACGTGGCTGAAATCACCCGTCGTGACGTAAAAATCTTTGCCTTAGATGGCAGCCCGGTTGAGCGCCAGTTGGTTGAGTCGAGCGTCACGCAAGACGCCAGCGACAAAGGTGAATATCGTCATTACATGATGAAAGAAATCTTTGAGCAACCCAGCGCCATTATTAATACCCTAGAAAACCGTATAGCGGGTAATACGGTGTTATGTGAGGCCTTTGGCTCGGGTGCGGGTGATATTTTCAAAACCATTGAACATGTACAAATCATTGCTTGTGGTACTTCTTATCATGCTGGCATGGTGGCGCGCTATTGGCTAGAAGCCATGGCGGGCGTGAGTTGTAATGTTGAAATAGCTTCTGAGTTTCGTTATCGCAAATCTTATGTGCGACCAAATAGCTTGATTGTTACCTTATCGCAATCAGGCGAAACCGCAGACACTCTAGCGGCCTTACGTTTAGCCAAAGAAATGGGCTACACCGCCAGTTTGAGCATGTGTAACGTGCCCGGCTCATCGTTAGTGCGTGAATCCGATCTCGCCTTTATGACCCGCGCCGGAACAGAAATTGGCGTGGCCTCAACCAAAGCCTTTACGACTCAACTCGCAGGTTTACTGCTGTTTTGTGGTGCGATTGGCAAAAGCAAAGGCGTGTTGTCTGAAACCGCAGAATCAGACCTAGTCGCATCGTTGAAACAACTTCCTGATGCGGTAAACCAAGCTTTAGCGCTCAATGATAGCATTGCTACCTTAGCAGAAGAGTTTGCCGAGAAGC
The DNA here is from genome assembly GCF_030547455.1 of Motilimonas sp. 1_MG-2023. Taxonomy (NCBI): domain Bacteria; kingdom Pseudomonadati; phylum Pseudomonadota; class Gammaproteobacteria; order Alteromonadales; genus Motilimonas; species Motilimonas sp. 1_MG-2023. The sequence goes on from NZ_JAUOPX010000014.1 coordinate 70,027, forward strand.
ACCACGCGCTTTTCCTCGGGCGCGGCGATCAATACCCCATTGCTATGGAAGGTGCGCTGAAGCTAAAAGAAATCAGCTACATTCACGCCGAAGCTTATGCTGCGGGTGAATTGAAGCACGGCCCACTCGCTTTGATTGATGCTGACATGCCGACCATAGTGGTTGCGCCTAACAATGAGTTGTTAGAAAAGCTGAAATCCAACATCGAAGAAGTACGTGCCCGCGGCGGTCATTTATACGTATTTGCCGATGAAGAAGCCGAGCTGGTGGAAAGTGAAGGCATTACCTTACTGCGAGTGCCCCATGTGGACGAAATTCTTGCGCCGATTGTTTACACCATACCGCTGCAATTACTGTCGTACTATGTTGCTATCATCAAAGGCACGGATGTCGATCAACCTCGTAATTTGGCAAAAAGTGTTACAGTAGAATAGGTTAGGCTTATTGTTTTAGTTTAGTATCGGCAGACATTAAAGTGTCATACTCGCCAATAAAGAGCGGAACTTTTTTGGCGGGTTGTCCTAAAGCACCGGCCTATTACAGGCTCGCATGATGGTAGCTGAAGATTAGATGCCTCCAGCTACCTTATTAACAGATGGCTTAGAGCGCGATGCTCAGGGGGCAGATTGAAGCTAGATATCGTTTCCATACATTTTCGCACCATGACCATACAGTTGTCGGAGTTAATGTAACCAACAAAGCCGATGTCGGGGTTTTCGCTCATATCGGCATCTTGATTTCCTGATGTTTGAAGCCAATCCAAACCTCCATCTTCTTCTGCAATGTAGCCGTCGGTACTCGTCGCAATAAATACTGAACACTTCATATACTTGTCCCTATTATTGAAACTGATGATTATGATCGACAGGCTATGTTTTATTGTAAAGAGAGCGAAAATTCATCCGCTTGCTCTACACCCACAAGACTTTCAATAGATTTTTTAGCCATTAATAGCTCCCAATCGGAAGGATCAGAATACCAAATCATAATTAGTGCGGGGTCAGCTAACCAGTCAAACACTCCTGCTGATTTTAGGTCTGACAAAGCTGATAGAATCGCGCCATGGATTCTTTCTATATTCATTTGCCAATAATCTTCTGACTCGGCATTTATCGGAGCGTCATTTTCTTCGTACATATCCTCAAATCTAGCCTCGCACTGGTCAAACTCTCTATGAAGTGACGCGACAATTTGTTTAGGCTTCTCAAAGCAAGAGTAGTCATCCCAATCAGACCATTCGTCTGGGCAATATTGGTAGTATGGCTGTGATTCTTTCGTCTCCAGCTCAACCACAGTATTTAAAACGGGCCCAAAGTGAGGAAAGCCATTACATGTGTAGATGGAGTAGCCATAAACCACCTTTTCGGGGTGATTCCTTTTAAACGTTTCAATATGCACCTTTATAGATTCTTTTACCGAATCAATGAGCTCTCGATAATCTTGTTGATACCAAGGGAGCCAGATCTTTCGCGCCGTATCTTCATAGTGGCTCATTAGATTAACCTATTGAAATATAATTTTTATTGGGCTATTTAATGGGCCAATAAGCCTCTCCAAACATAGCCAAAGTATTAATTTTATCATAGGCAAGCAGTCGCTTATCGATTTCGTTAAAGTTTTTCATTTATACTCCGACAAAAAATGGCGACTAATAATGCGATGCGACCACCGTTAACTCGTTTTTTATCAACACATGCGGTTCACACTTTTTTGCAACCATTTATACATAGAGCCTTGTAGCCCTAGCAAGTCAAAACCGTCCACATTAGCTCTTTTTGGGCGTAAATTTCGCGTTTAATTAAAATCAAAGTTGCACAAATAATGCACTCTTGCCATTAAACGGGTAAAATGGCGCTAACTCACGGACGAGTTGCCAGTAGAAATAACTATCATGATGACTAATACTCTTAACTACTACAGTAAAAATGCGGACGCTTTTTTTGAATCGACGGTGTATTTAGATCTCGATCCACTGTATCAAGCGTTTTTACCTTTCATTCCCCCTGGCGGGGCGATTCTTGATGCAGGTTGTGGCTCGGGGCGTGACGCCAAATTTTTTGCCGAGCATGGCTTTCAAGTGTCGGCAATGGATCCTAGTCCTGAATTAGCAATTAAAGCCTCGCGCTACTCTGGTGTCGCGGTTGAGCTGAAAGACTTTGAACATATTGATGAAGTGCGCGCCTATCATGGCATTTGGTGCTGTGCCAGCTTACTACATGTGAAATATGATGATTTGCCGGATACCCTTAATCGCTTATGTCGCGCGTTAAAACCGGGTGGAGTGCTGTATTTGTCGTTTAAGTACGGCAATAGCGAAGGTGAACGGGATGGGCGTTGGTTTACCAACCTAAACCTGACGCGTTTGGCTGATGTGATCAGCGATGTGCCTTTTACCATTGAAAAAACCTGGCGAACGTCAGATTTAAGGCCCAGAAGCGGCAATGAAATGTGGCTCAATGCGGTTTTGAGTAAAGGCCAAGACAAATCGGTGCAACGCGCCAGTAATCTATTTTTTATGCGTTCAACGCGGAACTATTAATACTCTAAATTGCGCATGAAACGATAGTCTGCCGCACTGGCTTTAACACGGTATAAAGCTGGGCGCTTGCCTTTTCCTTTTTGCGTGCTTAGTTCGCCTGTTTCCTCTAACACGTTGGCTAATTCAATACGGCGGCGAAACGATTTACTTTGAATCGACTTTCCTAATATCACTTCATGCAGTTGTTGTAGTTCGCTGAGAGTGAAGGTTTCGGGCAGGGCATAAACAGGCACTAATGAATATAATGCTTTTTGCTTGAGTCGCTCCAGTGCTTGCTCAATCATTTGTTTATGGTCAAAAGCCAGTTCCATCTGTAGCGCCTGGGTGACAGGTAGCCATTGCACATCATCTACCGAGTCGATATCTGTGGTGCATTGGATGTGGGCCATTAGTGCGTAATAAGTTACTGTGGTTGACCAACCTCGGGGGTCACGTGTTTTGCTGCCGGTTGAGCATACTTGCTCTAAGTAGGGCGGAATAATGCCCGTTTTTTCGGCTAAATGGCGATTAGCACAAGCGGTCAAATCCACATCACGCTGCACATCAATAAAGCCGCCGGGTAGGCCCCAGTAAGCCAAATAAGGGTGATTGGCACGACGTACCAATAAAGTATATAGCTCACCGTTCAATACGGTAAATAACACGCTATCCACCGTGGTCAAACAGGTGTCGTAATCTTTAATGTTGTAACTGGCTAAATAGGCTTGTTCGGTTTGCTGGCTCATAGGCTGGCTCTTATTAGTCTCAGAGACAACATAATAGCGTGCTGCGTTAATAAATCCAATGCCAATCATTTCCAGTGAGCTAGGTACAAGTCTCAGCTTGGTTGACTATAAAATGAGGTATTATTCAGCCATTATCAACCCCCTTTTATGACGTCAGTGTTAACAGCTGGACATCATGAAAACAAAATAGAGTCTTAAAGACTCAAAATAGAGTTGACACTATATGGTCTCTGAGACTATATTTATAGTCAAGTTAAGGGTCTCTGAGACATTTAAAGTAAAAGGAAGTCAATAATGCACATTAAGGCGTTTCAAATAGGTCAGCAGCAAGCAACGGAACTGCAGTTCGATAGTTTTACTTTCAATGGTGGTGAAGAGCATGTGCGCATTACCAATGTGGTTGAGCAGGTCTCACACATTGAAATTACCACTCGCTTAAACAACTCAGCTGCGTTTATGCAATTAGCCGTTACGGTTGATGCGCTGCAGCGCCAATATGGTCATCAAATTGCCCTTGAGTTAGTGGCACCGTACTTTCCTTATGCACGTCAAGACCGAGTATGTAACGAAGGTGAAGCCTTAGGTGTGGCGGTAATGGCGAAGCTAATCAACGCACTTAATTTTCAAAAAGTCACCATTTGGGATGCCCACAGCGATGTAACTCCTGCGCTGATTAATAACGTGGTCAATGTGCAACAGGCTGAGTTATTAGCTCGTCATCATACCTTAGCCACCCAGCTAAAAGCGGGCGAGTTAACCCTGATTGCGCCAGATGCTGGCGCAGCAAAAAAAGTACACAACCTAGCGAAATACTTTGGTGGTGGTATCGCCGTGGTACAAGCGGAAAAGGTGCGCGATGTGGCAACAGGTGAAATTACTCACACCGCTATTTTTGGCGACATTACAAATAAAGATGTTTTGATTACCGATGACATCTGCGACGGTGGCCGCACCTTTATTGAGTTGGCGAAAGTATTAAAGCAGCAAGGTGCGAAGCGTGTCAGCTTGTTTGTCACTCACGGCATTTTTGCCAATGGTCTAGCTGTGTTTGATGGCCTGATTGATGCTATTTACACCAGCGAATCTTTTCCGGCACCTGAGCTAAGCGGTGCAATCGAATTACACATCGCGTAAACCCCATTAAGAAGGAAGAACCTATGACTATTTCAGCAGCAACCATGCAAAAAGACGTGTACAAAGAGTTTCACGGCCGTGCTTACCACCCAGAAGTATCTGAGGTATATGCTAATTTCACCTCGCGCTCGGGCAAGTTAAGTAATGTGGCAGATAACGACAAAGTAGCCTTTGTTGGTCTGCAATATTTCATCATGTCGTACCTTATTGAAGAGTGGAATGACTTTTTCAAAATGGATAGAGCCGTTGCCGTGGCGCAACACAAACGTATTTTATCGGCGATGTTAGGTTACAGCGTAGACGTAACTTACCTAGAAAAACTGCACGATCTTGGTTACTTACCGTTACGCATTAAAGCCTTGCCAGAAGGCACGCTAGTGCCTTACCAAGTGCCACCTATCACTATCGTGAATACTAAAGACGGTTTTCAGTGGTTAACCAATATGATTGAAACTGTATTGAGCTGCGAAAACTGGCCGATTCAAACCAGCGCCACCACGGCAACGGCTTATATCAAAGTGTTTAAAGAGTTTGCTGAAAAAACCGGTCTAGACATGAGTTTTGTGCCGTTTCAGGGTCACGATTTTTCGTTTCGCGGCATGTTTGGTAAGGCAGCAGCTGCCATGAGTGGCTTTGGTCACTTAGCGTCTGGCTTGGTGGGCACCGACACCATCACCGCAGTATTGTTTGCAGAAAAATATTACGGCGCCAATGTTGACCAAGAGCTGGTGGGCTGCTCAGTTGATGCAACCGAGCACAGCGTAACCTGCAGTTGGTTAATGGAAGGAGAAATTGAGTTTTTCCGTTACTTGATGCAGCAGCAAGCGCCAACCGGCATTTTATCAGTGGTGAGCGATACTTGGGACTTTTGGACCTTAGTAACCGACTATTTACCACAGTTAAAACAAGAGATTATGGCACGTGATGGTACCTTAGTGATCCGCCCTGATTCTGGCGACCCAGTGAAAATTTTAACCGGTTACCAAGTTCACGCTACGCCATTTAGCTCGGCAGAGTTAACCTTAGCCGCAGCTAACTTAAAAGCGCGTAAGGCCGATGCCGAAGCCTTTAGTTTTGATGATCGGATTTATGAGGTGGCAGATCAAGACCATGTGCCAACCGAGCTTATGCCTTGTGAAGTGAAGGGGCTGATTGAATGTTTATGGGACACTTTTGGCGGCACGGTAACCGACAAAGGTTTTAAATTACTGGATCCGCACATTGGTGCTATTTACGGCGATGCCATTACCCTTGAGCGTCAGCGCCAAATATTGCAGCGCTTAATGGACAAAGGCTTCGCATCAAAAGTGGTGCTCGGGATTGGCTCTTACAGCTACCAATACGTTACCCGTGATACTCACGGCAGTGCAGTGAAAGCCACCAGCGTAGTGAAAAACGGCGAACGTATGGCGATTTTTAAAGACCCAAAAACCGATACTAAGAAAAAATCAGCTAAGGGGCTGCTTAAAGTCGAGCGGGTTAATGGCGAATTAGTGGTGATCGATAATGTTACTGAGGCAGAAGAACAACAGGGCTTATTGCAAACTGTGTTTGAAGATGGTCAGTTAGTTCGCACTACTACCTTGGCAGAAATCAGAGCTTTGATTAATAGCCAGATTTAGTTAGCCTCAGTTTTGTTGAAGCTGAGCACAGCCAAATAAAGTGTGGTTACGGCAAAGTTTCGTTTTCAAGGATGAAAACGTAAACCCGATAGGGATATATCCACAGGGTTTTTGCAGGAAAATATACGATTTCGCTTATCCCATATTTGGCTTAGTCCAACGCAATGAATCGGGTGGTTTTGTTGGCCGCCGATTGATTGCGTTTTTGTATTATTTTATCCATCTGTTTTTTCAAGATGGTAAGACTAAAGGGTTTAGCCAAAAAGCCAGATACCTTGGCTTGAATGGCTTGAGTTAGATGCGATTTATCGGCGTCACTGGTAACAATAAGTACTGGTAAATCGGCCGTTAACTCGTTGGCACGAATATGCTTTAGTAGATGCAGCCCATTGATTTTTGGCATATTATAATCAGTGATCACCAAGTCAAACTGATGTTTAGCTAATAAATGCAAGGCATGAGTACCATCGGCGGCTTCTTCTAAATCCGTATGGCCAAGCTCGCGCAGCATATGGAGCATAATGTGGCGTAAGCAAATGGTGTCTTCAACAACCAATATTTTCATTTAAGCGTCCCTTATGAGCACTTATTATTGTCTCGTTTGTCATGATCTGCCATTCAACTTATTAGAGTTTAGTATAAAGATATTTTAGTGATTACTTTCACTCATCACTATCGGGTAGCCTAGCTCAGGATGAGCCATCACCTTGGCTGAATATTGATAAATTTGTTCAATGTTTTCAGTTGTAAGCGCTTCAGTGGGCGCACTATCAACCCGTAATTGACCTGATTTTAATAGCAAGATACGGTCAGCATATTGCGCAGCCAAGTTAAGATCATGTAACACCATAAGCACAGTGATACCTTGTTGACATAATCGCTGACACAGTTGCAACACCTTGTGTTGTTGGGCTAAATCTAATGCCGAGGTTGGCTCATCTAAAATAAGTAAGCCATGGTTGTTGGCACGACTCAGCTGGGTAAGCACACGAGCCAAGTGAACGCGCTGTTTTTCACCGCCTGACAAGCTGGGGTAAGCGCGCTGAGCTAAGTGTAAAACATCTGTAGCTTGCATATTTTGTTCGGCGATACGGCGAATTTTATCCTGGCTAACCGGTAAAGATAATCCACCCAGTTGCGCTACTTCAAGGGCGCTAAAAGCAAAACTTAATTGGCTGTGCTGGGGTAAAATTGCCAAGTGTTGTGCCAGTAAGCCATCAGGCCAAATATCGCGCGGTTGGCCAAACAAACGAATATTATGGCCCGCGAGGCCAATTTCACCGCTAATCAACTTAAGCAGGCTACTTTTACCCGCGCCATTGGGGCCCAGTACCACGCAAAGTTCGCCGTGTTTAAGGGCAAAGCTAATATCATCCACTAAGGTTTGTTGTTGCACTTGATAGCTCAAGTGGCTGACCTGTAATGGTGCTGCTTGGGGGATGTGAATATCATTAAAATGGTGTGCCGGATGAGGCGTTTTGGCTAATAACCTAAGCATTAAATTTTGCCTCGTTGCTGAAATAATAAAGTAATAAAGAAAGGTGCGCCCGCTAGCGCAGTGATAATGCCCACTGGCAGCTCTGCTGGCGCAACTATGACTCTTGATACTGTGTCGGCGATTAACAACAGCAAACCGCCAAGTAACGCTGAGAGAGGTAATAGTAAAGTATGGTTAGGGCCCACTAGCATGCGGCCAAGGTGCGGAATAATCAAACCAACAAAGCCAATCATGCCGCAGAGTGATACGCTGATCCCCACGCCAGCAGCGCACAACAGAATCAATCGACGTTTTAATACTTCTACTTGAATGCCCATGTGGCGGGCTTCTGGCTCACCTAATAGAAAAGCATTGAGCTTGTTGGCATCTTGACGAAAACAAACGAACAACGTGATAAATGTGCCCCAAGCTAAGGCGATATTGGGCCAAGTGGCACCCGCCATAGAGCCCATTGACCATAATGCAAGATCGCGCAGTGCTTGTTCATCGGCATAAAAATTTAACAAGCCTAATGCCGCGCCCGCTAAGGCGCTGATCGCTACGCCTGCCAACAACATAATGGCCACCGAGGTGCCATGTTGATTAGAGCCTAATTGATAAACTAAAAAAGTGACTAAACTGCCGCCGAAAAAAGCAAATACCGGTACGGTGCCAAGAGTCAGTAACAGAGGATAAAATTCTGCCAGTGGCGCAAAAATAACAATGGCTAACGCGGCTCCTAACGCCGCACCGCCCGACACGCCAATGATACCCGGATCGGCGAGGGGATTACGAAACAGCCCCTGCATTACAGTGCCACTCAAGGCTAAAATAGCACCGATGGCTAAACACAATAACATGCGTGGCACCCGCACCTGTTGCATCACCAAGCTGACATGGGGTGCCACCTCTTGGTTAAGTAGTGCTTTAATGGCTTGCTGAATCGAGATCGGCAGCGGCCCGATAAAAATAGAACCGACCGCTGCGGCTAGTAATAGTAATCCCGTTGGTACAAAGATATGACGAGGTTGATAGCGCACAATCAGCATGATTAGTTACCGTAAACCTGATTATTTAAACGTAAGGCTTCATGTAAGCTGCTAATACCCAGTTCACCAATTAAACTGGTGCCTGCAATACTAAATACCCGCTTGGCTTGTCCGGCAGGCGTGGCGGCTAACATTGGGTGCGCCGCTAATAGTGCCTCGACACTGCCTAATGCCTTGAGGGTTCGGTGGCTTACCAAGATCACATCTGGCGCCATGGCTAGCAAGGCCTCAGCTGAGGCTGGTTTATACGAGCTAATGGTTGTTGCGGCAGGGTTGGTGGCGCCCATTAAATTAATAATGGCGTCTGCTGGCGTGTCTTTGCCGGCTAAACTGGCGGGACTGCCTTCACGTAAGAGTAAGAATATTGCCTTTTGTTGTTGTGCTTTCGCCGGTGTTTGTTGTTGCAATTGGTTGGCGAGGGCATCCACTTTGTTGTTTAAGTTGCTGGCTTGTTCCTCTTTGCCTGTTTGTTGCGCTATCTCATTTATCCGCTGTTTTAAATCTTCGATGCGATTACCACTGCTGACGATGGTGATCTGCACGCCTGCCTGTTGTAACAGTTGCAGCGTGGTGTCGGGTCCGGCCTCCTTGCTTGCAATCAACAAATCGGGTGTTAATGACAGCAGCCCCTCAACGGTAAGCGCGCGGTGATAGCCCACATCGGGCAGGGTGCCGTTATGCCATTTATTACTGGTGACATCGGTGCCCACTAACTGCTGCTGAGCCCCCAAGGCATAAATTATTTCGGTGATCGTGGCGCCAGCACTGACAATTTTGTTATTGGCGAGCGCTGTTGAAGAAAAAATTAAACTGATTAAAAGTAGGGATATTGCGCGCATCATTACGTCCTCATGCGATGATTTCGGCAAATATTATTCCTAAATGCAATTGATATCAATTATCATTTGCGATAAATTTATCGGTATTCCAGCTTACTTGGTTTGAAGCTAGCGCCAAAACTGCGCTAGATATTCGTTTAAGAGGTTCATTGTGTACCAAGATATTTCTAAGTCCCAAGTTGCCAAACAAGTGGCGACAGTGCTGATTGATCAACCCGGTTTGCATCCGGCAGGAATGGCCGAGCAATTAAATTTAAGTGAGGGAGAAGTCGTGTTGGCTTTGCCCAAAGCCATGGTTACCGCCATTGCTGGTGATGCAGCCGAAACTATCTTACAGCAACTGAGTGATTGGGGACCCGTGACCACCATAGTGCATAGCCAAGGCTCTATTTTTGAGGTGAAGGCCAATTTCCCGAAGGGGAAATCAGCTCATGGTTACTATAATTTAATGGGCAAAAGTGGTGAATTACATGGCCACTTAAGGCTAGATAACGTGGCGCACATTGCCTTAGTCAGTAAGCCATTTAACGGCAAAGAGAGTTACTTTATTGGCTTTTTCACCGCCACGGGAGAAGGGGTGTTTAAAGTGTATTTAGGTCGCGATGCCAAGCGCCAGTTAATCCCTGAGCAAGTCGAAAAATTTCAAAAACTTAAGCAGTCACAGGTAGAAGAAGTATGAACCAAGCAGAGACAAGCACCGAAAAGCAACAGCGATTACAAGGCCGCTTGGGCCCCGACATTGCTGAGTTTCGTCAGCAATGCCAAACCTTGCAGCTGGCCACGGTGGATGAGCAAGGCCAGCCGAATGTTAGCTATGCGCCGTTTATTATGCATAACCAAGCGTATTACATTTTGATCAGTAAAATAGCCCGCCATGCTCGCAACTTACTGGCGCAGCCAAAGGTGTCGTTAATGATGATCGAGGATGAAGCACAAGCCAAAAGCATCTTTGCCCGTAAGCGGCTCACCTTTGATGCCAGCGTCAAGGCGGTCGAGCGCGAAACCCCAGAGTGGCAACAAGTGATTGAGTCCTTAACCGATCGTTTTGGTGAAATCGTAACTGGTTTAAGTGTGTTAGAAGATTTTGTGTTGTTCCAACTGACGCCACAACAGGGTTTATTCGTTAAAGGTTTTGGTCAAGCTTTTCAAGTTTCTGGTGAGGACTTAGTTGATTTTATTCATTTAACCGAAGGGCACAAGCCGATAGCTAAGGCAGAGGTGGTGTGATTTTTAAAACGCATTGGGCTTAAAATCAATGCGTTTGACAGCCGTTTTTACTTCATTCATTTCAGCATGTACTAAAAAGTAGCTGTGTTTTTCTCTGATATCTAGGGTCGCTCACAGGCTCTTGTTAGTGCTCAGGTATATACTTGATAAAAAATATCTATAGCTAAGCCTGCTTAATATTTTTGTTCCATCAATACTCTCCTTTTCCTGTAATACGGTTGTTACTTGCTCAAGCTGTATTTTGATGCATGTATGTAATTTGGTTTTTAGTGGTATGTGTTTCGTGCGCTTAGATGTGGATAATTCAAGGTGGGCTCTTATCTTGCTGAGGAGAAAGCAGTGAAGGATAAAGAAAAAATTGCAGTATTTATCGATGCTGATAACGCACCAGCCAAGAAGATAGGTAAAGTCCTTTCAGAGTTAGCTCGGTATGGTGTTGTAAATATCAGAAAAGCCTACGGCAATTGGAAAAATCAAAATTTAAAGCCGTGGGAAGATGTTCTTCATGAGTTTGCGATACAGCCCATTCAGCAGTTTGATTTAACCAAAGGGAAAAATGCCACGGATATGGCATTGGTTATCGACGTAATGGATGTTATTTACACAAAGAACATTGATATTATTTGCCTAGTCTCTTCAGACTGTGATTTTACTCCCCTTGTTACTCGTTCACTTGCAGATGGTAAGTTTGTTATTGGCTTTGGTGAGCGTAAAGCTCCATTGGCTTTTGTTAATAGTTGTTCTAGATTCCTTTATTTTGATGATGAAACAGAGCAAGAGCAGCCCATTCAAAAGCAGAGTAGAAGTATAAAAAGTGATACCAAGCTTGTTAACCTGCTACGCCAAGCCATAGAAGCCGTTGAGGAAGATGATGGTTGGGCGATGCTTGGGCCGATTGGTACTCACATTTCTAACCATGCTTCATTTGATCAAAGAAATTATGGCTATAAAAAGCTTAGTGACTTATTTTCAGCGATTGATTTGTTCGAGATGAAAAAAACCAATGGCTCAGTCTTATGGGTAAGAGATAAGAAAAAAGCGAAGCAAATCAATAAATCAAAACAAGTGAAGCAGCAAAGTTGTGCACTTGTTTGAGCTGTGTCTCAAAGATTAATTTGCAATAGATCAGTTATTGCTTTTCTAGGCACTAATTTAAGAGACTAGCCTATTGCCGACTATTTTTTAAATTTATAAATAAGCATTAGCTGGTTTATACTTTTTAACAACCAAATATCTTAACCGCAATGGCGGTTTGGTACCGATTTACAGCAAGGGATGAAACTCATGCTAGCATTGCAGGTAACCCAGTCATTTTTTACTGCGCTCTTAGTGGGGGATATTTTTTTACCAAAAATTCAACGATTTAATCTCCCGTTGTCGTTGCCATGCGACTGATCCTCGTCTTTGTTTTATGGTTAGCTCTACCTTGTTCATTGGCGCTTGCCAAACAGGCTCGCGTACTTAATATTGTGGTAGGTGAGTGGCCGCCTTTTGTTTCCGAACAGTTGAAACATCATGGCCCGGTGGCACATCTTATTAGTGATTTGTTTAAAGACGCTGGCTATCAGGTTAACTATCATTTTGCGCCTTGGGGCCGCGTTTATTCATTGGCGGCGAGCAGCCAGCTTTATGACGCCACTGCGGTCTGGATGTACAAGCCGGAGCGATTACGCGATTTTTTGTTTAGTGCACCAGTGTTACAGGAGCAATTCGTATTCTTTTCCCTTAAGTCACGGCAATTGCAGGCTGAGAATTTAGCGCAGATTGTTGGCATGCGTCTTGGTGGAGATATCGCCTACAGCTACGGGCCAGAGCTAGATAAGATGGTAGCTGATGGTCAGGTAAGCCAGCAACGAGTGACGAGTGTGAAGCAAAATTTCAGTAAGTTATTACGGGGGCGTATCGATCTTTACCCGCAGGAAATGCACATTGGTTTGGCTGAGCTGCGGAGTGAACTTGATCCCGCAAGTGCAGTCCTGATTACATACAGTAAAGCCCCTTTTTTACGTAATGACAGTTTTGTCATGTTTCCACGTAACATGCCTGATTCAGATAAGCTTAGAGTGCAATTCAACCAGTTGTTAGAGCAAGCCATTGCAAGTGGTCGCTACCAGGAATATTTTGAGCGGTTGGAGCAAGGGAAGTATTGACGTTTCTTGTCGCTGGGCTTTGTCGGGCCATTATAATTATGCAGGGGAGTACCTCGAATAATCGGTTTAATTAGCGATCTATTCTGCAGTTATTGAGTATTTGTAGTTCTTTTAGTGTTTATTGTTAGTCATTCAAGTGTCTTATTCTTGTCATAAAACAGTCTTAGTATCGCCACTCTAATACTTATTTCATCATTTTTCATAGGAAAACCCATGATACCGATGCACGTGGCAAAAAAGTCTGTTCTAGCGCTTTCATTAACCCTAGCGAGTTACGCAAGTTTTGCACAAACCCCCGTAAAGAATGTCATCTTAATGATTGGTGACGGCATGGGACCTGGCCAAATGGGATTGCTAGAAGAGTATGCGCGTAAAGCGCCTAAATCCATCTACCAAGGTCATGACACTGCACTAAAAACCCTCATTGATAAGGGCGTGCTTGGCATGTCATTACATAGCCCAGCGGATGCTTTGGTGGTTGATTCTGCTTGTTCTGCTTCTCACTTAGCCTCTGGTGTTGATGCACCTTCTGAAGCGCTCGGCTTGGATATTGATGGCAACCCGGTTGAAAGCGTTTTAGAAATTGCCAAAAAAATGGGCAAAGCCACAGGCCTAGTGTCTGATACGCGCTTAACCCACGCAACCCCTGCGGCTTTTGCGTCGCATCAACCACATCGTTCATTCGAAAATGAAATTGCTGAAGAGATGCTCGCGACAGGCGTTGATGTGATGTTATCGGGTGGCTTACGTTACTGGATCCCTAAATCGGCTAACGATAAAGGCGAGTTGTATCAGCAGCTGGTTAAGCAAACAGGTGGTGATATTCAAATTAAGTCGAAGCGTAACGACGAGAAAAACCTATTAACTCAAGCTGCATCTGCAGGTTATAGCGTTGTTCATACTCGTCAGGCTTTAGCGGCGGCGCAGGGAGATAAAGTGCTTGGTCTATTTGCTTATTCAGGCATGCAAGATGGTATTGAATACAGTAATAGTAAAAACGATCCGAAACGCTCGATGCCGGGTTTAAAAGAAATGACTCAGAAAGCGCTAGATGTATTAGCTCAAGATCCTGATGGTTTCTTCTTAATGGTTGAAGGTGGGCAAATTGACTGGGCTGGACATAATAATGACGCCGGCACCATGTTGCATGAAATGCTTAAGTTCGATGAAACAGTTCAATATGTGTATGACTGGGTGAAAGATCGTAACGATACCCTAGTGGTGGTAACGGCAGACCATGAAACCGGTGGCTTTGGCTTTAGTTATTCACGCGCTGGTATCGTTCAACCAGAAAATCGTTCGGGTAGCGCATTTAAAGATCACGCTTACAAGCCTAACTTTAACTTTGGTGGCCTAGCTATTCTTGATAAGTTATACGCGCAAAAAACCAGCTTTGCGAACATGCTGATTGAGTTTGATGATAGCGGTGATAAAAAACCACAAACACTGCAAAAAATCGTTAATGCAAACAGCGAGTTTGATATTACATTAGAGCAAGCTAAGGCTATTTTGGAAACTGAGCCGAATCACTTTCACGACCCTAAACATAGCTACTTAAGCGCTGAAACCTTTCCTAAGGTTGATGATTTTGAAGCTTTCTATGTTTACGGTGAAGAAGTTCGTAGCGACCTAATTGGCCGCGCGATGGGTGAAGAACAAAATATTGTTTGGGGCACGGGTACACATACTGATACGCCAGTTGCTGTTATTGCCTACGGTCCAGATGCTGTCACCGCACCGTTTTCACAGCTTTCGCACCACACTGATGTAGGCCAGCTGTTAATTAAAACCGTGAAAGGTAGCTAATAAAAATCGGTTACCGGTAAATTAACCGAACGGATTAAACTAATGATTAAAAGGAGAGGCACTAAGCTTCTCCTTTTTTGTCTTTGGTTTTCTAGGTTTCCATTTTTTAGTGTATCCACTACAAATTATTTTTGTTAGCGAGCTTGATGCTGCTGTATTGTCTTAAAAATCAATGTTCTAAATGAAATTATAATGTTTACAGTTACACTTAGCTATGCTGATTAAGTGGCCACGGGCATGCGCAGCAAGGATGCCGCGCTTGAGCCTACAGGGAGGTATTTACGGCGGCTCGTGGTGGATTAATCAAGCAATGGCTTGGCGCTGTCATTTATTGATCACTTGAGTACCAGAGCACTCAAGCCTGTTTTCATCGCAAAACCGCTGTGAATATGTCCCTATACGCTCTGCGTTTTCATCCCTGAAAACGAAGTTTTGCCATAAAAACATGCTTTACTGCGATCGCGTCGGCCACTAAGCCATGCTGATTAAGTGGCCACGGGCATGCGCAGCAAGGATGCCGCGCTTGAGCCTACAGGGAGGTATTTACGGCGGCTCGTGGTGGATTAATCAAGCAATGGCTTGGCGCTGTCATTTATTGATCACTTGAGTACCAGAGCACTCAAGCCTGTTTTCATCGCAAAACCGCTGTGAATATGTCCCTATACGCTCTGCGTTTTCATCCTTGAAAACGAAGTTTTGCCATAAAAACATGCTTTACTGCGATCGCGTCGACCACTAAGCCATGCTGATTAAGTGGCCACGAGCATGCGCGGTAAGGATGCCGCGCTTGAGCTTACAGGGAGGTATTTACGGCGGCTCGTGGCGGCTTAATCAAGCAATGGCTATTTATGCAGGACTAATTAAGCTCTTGATAGCGCAATACTAAATTACCGCTTTTTAGGGCGCCATCGCTGCCGTAGTTGCTCACCACTTGCAGTTTAAACAAGCGGGCATCGCCTTGGCTTTCGTCTTTGATTAAATAAGTGGTAAAGGTTGGCCACATTTTGTGCTGGCCTTGAACGCTGTATTCCAAGGGGCCGTAGCTACCAGGTTTGCTTAAAATGCCTTCGGCGCGATCGGCAAAGTATTTATACACTTGCTTGTTGTCGGTGGGATCGGTCACGGCATTTACATTGGCTACCATCACCGCGCCTACGCCTGCTTTGCCTGAGCCCGATGCGCCGCCATTCACTTGCAGTGGGTAATCGCGGCCATTTACTTTAATGCTTAAGTCCCAAGCTTGATCTGCGCTTGTTAGGGCATTCGTTTCTAAATCCCAATAAGCTGTCGCGTTAGAAAAATCTAACGCTGGTGAATCTACCGCAGGGCTAAATTGCTGCGCATTGGCATCCCAATTTTCTACCCTTAATACCACTTTTCGAGTTGTGGTTGGGCCAAAGGCAACACTGACTTGTTTGACGCTAACACGAGCATAATGGTCGCCACTGGCTGAGCGAATGATCCAACCATTGTCTGCTTTAGCGGAATATACCGGTGCGCCTTGGCTGTAATCGGCGGTTAACCAATCCGAGGTGTTAATTTGTGTGATTAAGCTATCGCTAACAAACTCATTGCAGGCGTTGGCGGTCACGGCGTTAAAATCGGTAACCGTGTTGGTTTGATTGAGCTTAACAAATTCCGCTTCGACTGCGTTGCCTTCACCATCAAACAAGCCGCTGTATTGGTGTGCAATACAACCACTGACTTTACCTTGGCCAGATAAACCGCCATTTAGCATAAAGCCGCTGTATTTTTGATACCCGATCTGCCAACTTTGATCGGTTACGGTGGCATTTGATAGCAGATCGAATAATGCTGGTTGGCTAGCATTGGTGGCATCTAAGTTTGCATCAGTAAAAGTCGGTGCCGGCTCGGGAGCGGTGGTAGGCGTTGGTGTAGGCACCGGCTGGTCGGTGTCGGTTGTGGCAGATCCGCCTGAGCCTCCGCCACACGCGGTTAGTAAAATAGAGCTGATAGCAAGGGCGAGTATTTTTTTATTAGGGTACATCTTGGTTTCTTCCTTTCTTAGATCAAACAGAGGGTGGGGACTAGCCTTCTATGCGCAGTCCAAGGTAAACAAAACGACCGACTTCCGGTCTAAAATCTGTGCCGGTTGCGGGCGTGTCGCGTACGGTGTCAGTAAGGTTATCTATGCCAAAAAAGACTCGCGTTTGTGGCTGAATAAAATAGTTCACCTTAAAGTCAAAGGTGCTGTAGGCCGGCGACTGACGTAGGTTTTCGGCATCTAAGTACTCTTTGGTTTGGTAATTGCCGTATAACGAAAAGTCTGTATTGATCGCCGCTAAGTGATAATTAAGCTTGCCCTTAATTAAATGTGCCGGGCGACGAGTGAGCTGCTGGCCAGTCGTTTTGTCTTCGCTATTTAAATAACTATAAGAAAGGTTGGTTTGCCAATTGTGTAGCCATTGATAACTGGCGCTAATATCTACACCTTGGGTCATGGCTTGGTTAACGTTGTTGTAGTTGAAAATACTCAGGCCTCGCGCATCCGATGCTTGCTGATCATAGGCCGTATCAATCAGGTTTTTAATCTCATTATGAAACAGGTTAATGTCGAACATTAAGTCGGCATTAGGGTGCAGCTCGGCACCAAGTTGCAGGCTAACTGAGGTTTCAGGGACTAGGTCAGGATTGCCCAAAATCATGTAGCCTAACGCACTATGATCAAATACATAATGACGTTCTTTTAAGGTGGGGACACGGTAGCCGGTACCGATGCCGCTGCGAATTTTGCCATCAAACTGGCTTAATGCGTCGGGGCGATACATCAGATTAAATTTGGGCGCGGCATGCACGCCAAAGTCCGAGTCGTGTTGCACGCGAATACCGGGCAGCAGCTCTAAATTATCAGTGAGGAAGAAGTCATCCTGTAAGTAAAACTCTAGGTTGTTGCGACGTTTTGTCCCGTTGAGCTCATCGATATCGCTTTGGTTTTGCTGGCTACGACTGATTTGCTGCTGGTTTAAGCTGCTGCGATAAGCGACTGCACCAAAGGTAACCAAGTGATTGTTAAAATAATCGCTGTCGAGTTGTAGCTCTACTTTGTCGAACTTGCTTAGGCCAATACGGCTTTGATCCAATGCTTGGGTACTTAAAGTATCTTGCGAGGTTTTATCTTCAAATTCTTCATACATATACCAGCTAGACAGTTCAAGATGATCTGTAAGGGGTTGATTGTAAGCCAGTAGAATATTTTTTCGGCTAGCTTGCTCGGCTTTTACTTTTTTTATTTTGCCAATACCGGGGACAAAAGAGCCAAAGTTTTTGTAAATATCTTCTTGGTACCAACTGGGCTTGACGGTTAGCTCGCCGCCATTAGCAAATAGGTAGCCTAGTTCAAGGGAGAGATTGGTTTTATCGCCGGCATCGCCTGCAAAATCCCAGTCGCTAAGATCAAGATCACTGCCACCCTTGTGGCGAATGTCGGCCATCAACTGGGCGTACCAAGTATCGCTATTCTTACTGAGTAATAGGTTGGCATGTTGATCATTAAGTAGGGCGCTGCTGACATTGTGTTGGTTGCCGTAGCTGCCGCCGTCGAGGGTGAATTGGTAACGTGTGCCAGCAGTTGCGCGTTTGGTAATAATGTTGACCACGCCGCCCATGGCTTCACTGCCATACAGCGCAGATACTGCACCTTTAACAATTTCAATATGTTGCACGTCAGCCACGGCTATCTGGCTTAAATCGACACTGGATCCAGTCGAGGCCGTGACGGGCAGGCCATCAATCAAAATCAGTACGCGGTCGGCGTTAATACCTTGTAACCAAACTTCTTGACCACTTTTTCCGTGGATTGGCTTTAACATGAGTCCGGGGACGTTTTTTAGCCCTTCAGCGAGATCGCGAGCATGGCTGTTGGCGAGTTCTGCAGCGGTGACTATTTCTGTGCGCACCGGTACATCGAGTAAGGCCTTTTCGGTTTTGGTGCCTGTTACTACCATAACAGGGGCCTCTGTCGCAGCACTAGCGGTTGTGATCAAGGCGTAGCTGCTCAATAACATTGAGGCTAACCAGCGGCGACGAAAAAGCGAAGAAACAAGATTATCCATATTGCTAATACCCAGCTGCAAAAAACAGCTAGATAATAATGATAATGGTTATCAATTGCAATTTGATTTTTTAGGTTTGCTTGCTTGGCGGATGATGCCGCATAATCAATCCTGATTTGGTCTCTCAAGGAAGCGTAATAATGACAACAAAAGTAGCAGTCATTGGGGAATGCATGGTGGAGCTGCAGCAAAAAGGCGATTTGTATCAGCCCAGCTTCGGTGGTGATACCTTAAATACCGCTTTGTATTTGGCTCGCTTGAGCGCACCCCATGGTGTGAGTACTGCTTATTTAACAGGGCTGGGGCTTGATACCTTTAGTGAGCAAATGCTACAAGCTTGGCAGGTAGAGCACATCGACACACAGTTTGTCGCGCGTTTAAAAGATAAGTTGCCCGGTTTATATTCGATAGCCACCGATGCAAAAGGTGAGCGAACCTTTCATTATTGGCGCAGTGATGCGGCGGCAAAATATTGGCTACGCGAGCACAGTGTGGCGAGCTTAACCGGTTTACTAGAACAATTTGATTGGCTTTATTTGAGTGGCGTGAGTTTGGCTATCTTGCCCGACGATAGCCGAGAGTTACTGTTTACAGTGTTAAAACAGTTGAAAGCGAAAGGGATTAAAATTGCCTTTGATAATAACTATCGACCGATACTTTGGCCTAGCCAAGCGCGGGCTCAGCAGTGTTATCAGGCGATGTTGGCGTTAACGGATCTGGCATTTTTAACTTTTGACGATGAAGAGTTGTTATACGGCGAACAAGATGAAGATCGGGTTATTAAACGCACCCTTGCTGCGGGGGTAAGTGAGGTGGTGATTAAGCGCGGGGCAGAGCCGTGTTTGGTGGTTACAGCAGAGGGCGTGACAGCGGAGCCTGCTCAGCCGGTGACTAACATAGTGGATACCACCGCGGCTGGCGACTCATTTAGTGCGGGGTATTTGGCGGCGCGGCTGTTAGGTGTTAGCCCATCTGCGGCGGCCCAAGCTGGCCATCAACTTGCTGGTACCGTGATCCAATACTCTGGCGCGATTATCCCTATAGAAGCGATGCCATAACAGTACCTCTAGCTCGGTTTAAGCATCAGGGTGAACGGATGAGTGAGTGAATTTTAATTACTCAGTGATATCTTCCTAGACGAAGCGCCGTAACATCATCCTTGATGGTTTAACCGCCGCATTCATGCGGCTGATATTCGTCTAATGATTTATCACTTATTGTTTAAAAAGATATTCACTATCTCACCCTAGGGTCTGTTTATAAATGCTATAGCTGATTAAGCATATCGTAATATTGCTGCAGTACTTCTAACGCGCGCAGCGTAGCCACAATCAAGCCCCAAGTTAGTAGACTCGTTGCTAGGGTGATCGCTACTTTCCATAACCGAGTAATGTTGGGGTGGAACCAGACTAGCGGCAGTGCCAATGGCCCAACCGATAAAAATAACACCACTAAAATGCTGGTTTTGAAATACCAAGGCAGTTCAGGCTTAGTGTTGGTTACGGTGGGCGTTATAGGCTTGGTTGGCGAAGATTGAGTTGGTGCAGCTAAAAATTCACCGCAATGCTTACATTTGATCGCCGCATCCATGATTTCTTCGGCGCAAAAGGGGCAGGTTTTCATTGTTTGAGCCTAACTTGTCATTTATTGAAGAGTCAATAAGTTAGCACCTTTTTAGCCAAGGTGCAGGGACTTTTAAGGCGCACTTGTATCAGCAGCGGATTGTTCAACAAAAATCAGCGCATCGGTATTAAAGCCTAATGCCTTGGCTTGTTTGATAAAGTCTTGTTTCACGGCGTCAGTTACGGTGGGGGTACGAGATAATAGCCATAAGTAATCACGATTGTTACCGGCAATAAATGAGTATTGATAATCGTCTTGGTCTAAATCAAATACCACATAAGCGCCGTAAAAAGGGCCAAAAAACGATACTTTTAGATACCCTTCATTATCATCGCGAACAAAATAGGCTTTACCTTCGGCTTCTTGCCATGTTTGCTCTGCAGTATTAAAACCTTTGTTTAGCACCTTGATGCCACCATCTTCGCGCATCGAATACGTTGCTGACACTTGGTTTAAACCGCGCTCGAAAGAATGATCGAGTCGCGCTATTTCATACCAAGTACCTAAATAACGTTCACTTGAAAAAGGCGTGACAGGTGTAATGCCCGCGGGTAAGCCTGTGCAAGCGTTAAGTAGTAATGCGCTACAAGAGAGAAGCCATTTTTGCCACGTTTTCATCTGTATCACCTTAGCCAGTAAGATATAAGTTAAGTTCATGTGTTACTTAATCTAGCCATGTTTAGATCAAGTGGTGATAAACCATAAAAAATGCCATGCCCAGGCCTATGGTTAACAGCAGGTTACGGCTGATGAGGGCAACAAAAAACGACACCACCCCAGCGACCAAGTAACTGTTGCTAAAGCTTAGCTCAACCGTGCCATGAGGCAGCACCACGCTGGGCACAATAATGGCGGTTAACACAGCAGGTGGCACATAACTTAAGGCTTGTTGTAAAGGGGCTGGTAAGCGTAAGTTACCCGCCATCGCAAACATGATAAAGCGAATTAAGAAAGTGACCGCGAACATGCCACCGATTAACCAAGCTTCTTGTTGTATCGCCATGATTAAACTCCTTTATTAGCTGTAGCTGTGGCATTCGCAAGGGGGAAATATTTCGCCACCAAATAACCAACGCTGATGCCAGCAAGGGCGGCGATCAACAGGCCAACTTTATTGGGTAGGTGAGCAAATTGCAGTGACATACCTGCAGCCACTAATACCGCACTGATCATCGCTTTGCTGTTTAGGTAAGGCACGACCATGCCAATAAAGGTGACAGACATGGCGAAGTCGAGTCCCCAGTCAGTGATATTAGGAATGGCACTGCCCAAAGCAATGCCGATCACTGTGCATAAAACCCAGTTACCGTACATGGCTGACATTGAGCCTAAGTAGAACCAATGTGCTTGTTTAATATTATCGCCTTGGTAGCGGCGGTTGACGGCGGCAAAGGTTTCGTCGGTTAAGCCAAACGCCATGATAGCGCGCACGGGTAGCGGCAGGTGTTTAACTTGCTCAACTAAAGCTGTGGCATAAAGTAAATGACGCAAATTAACCACTAAGGTGGTGAAAATAATAATGCTTGGGCTGGCTCCTGCGGCAATCAAGCCTAAGGCAATAAATTGCGCTGAGCCTGCAAAGACGATGATCGACATAGCCATGGTGGCAGCAATGGATAGGCCGCTGGCGGGGGCGAGGGTGCCGAATAATATGCCAAAGGGGATCGCACCTAAAATCAAAGGTAAGGTTGCTACTGCTCCGGCGTTAAATTCGCGCCAGCGTAGCATGTGTAATTCAAGTGTGTTGGTCGTTGCCATGGCTTAATCCTTACTTGAGGTATTGAGTGCTAACGTCATATAACGATCGGCACGAGGGTAACTTGACTGTCCTTGCGGATGTGGCACGACTTGAAAGCCGAGGTGTTGATATAAGGCCATGGCCCGCGTAAGCGCCGAGTTAGTTTCTAGAAATACTTGTGTCATGGCTAATTGTTGCGCTTTATTAATCGCGGTCAGCATTAGTTGACGGCCAATGCCTTTACCTTGCTGGTTCGGTTGCACTGCCATTTTGGATATTTCCATGGTCTGTTGATCATGAAGTCGTAAGGCGAGGGTGCCAACTATATGATGGCCTTGGCGAGCAAAGAAAATATAGCCGCCACTGGCCAAATAATATTGTTCGGGGTGATAAAGGGCTTGCTGATCAATCGCGGTTAATTCGCCATTGAAATACTGATTTAGCCAAGCCAAATTAAGCTCGGTGAAGTCGTGTTTGTATTCGGTTTGCCACGGCTCTATGGTTATTGCATCTTGCGGTGCAGGCAATTGCGTTACCACTCGCTCGGTTAAGCTTTGTTGTGCCAGCAACTGCTCAAACTCATCGATCGCTGCTAATAACGGATGCTGCTGTTGCTGCATGATTTGCTCTAACTGCCATTGTATTTGTTGCCAAATGGGCTGCGCCTGCTGACTAATTTTCAGTGACTTTTCGGTAAAGGCCACGACTGTTACCCGTTGATCACTCGGGTGTGGTTGCTTGTGTAACAAGCCTTCTTTGATCATTTTTTGTGTCATTTTACTGATGGCAGGGTGGCTGACGGATAAGCGCTGTGCGGCTTGAGTAACGCTGACAGGGCCTTCATTGTTAATCAAGGTAAACAGCGGAAAATAACTTGGGTTAAGCGCTATCCCTTGTTGTTGATAAATGGCATCAACCTGTTGCATCAGCAAATCTGACAAGCGTTTAGTGCGGCTACCAAGAGAAAGGCTGCCGAGTGTTTGCATATGATCTGTCATCAGTATATTTATTTGTGTAACTAGTTACGTAAATGCTATTTGATTTTTCTTTTTAAGTCAATTCTTCGTGAAAAACCCTATTTTTATAATTAGTTACCAGCAAAATTGCCGACTAAATGAAGAAAATACACCTAAACTTATTGATGAGCGCAACCGAAAACCTAGCTAAATAGCTTACCTGTTCGTGCTTGTTTGAACCGGTCACCCAGTGCAGAAAGGAAGTCGCCTATGCCCAATCACTCTAATGGAAAGCCAGCATTACTCAACTTTAATGAGGCGGGCGAAGCGTATGATTCTGATGACAAAAAGCCGGTGATTTTATGCTTAGGTAAGCCTGATGTTCACTATTCCGAGGCTTATAGTGTCAAGGTGTTGTTTGATTTGGCCGCTTTTTATGACGCGTTACCATTATATGAAAATCTAGCGGCGATCTTGCTCTGTCAACATGCTGCTGATGAGGCGTTACCGGTGATCCGTCAGCATCCTAATACCGCATTAATACTGGTATTTTGTGATGAGCCTTGTCTATACCCTCATGATGGCAATATACCTACCGAGCAGCAGTTAACGTCAGCATGGCAAGCTTGGCAGCAAGCGTATGCGAGCTATCCTGAACTAGGTAAAACTCATAATCCACAAGATCTTTTATTAGCCTATTTAGCATTAAGAGGTGATTGCTTACTTACCCCTGAGCGCGACTTATCGTCAGCCTTGAGCTATCGCTACCCAGTATTAGAGCTATTTGATTTGGGCGACAGTCAGTATTTTCTTAAGCAAGCGATGCGGGATGAATTAATGTCGCCGGTGAGCTTAGTTGATCGGGTGCGCCAGTGTACCCATTGTGGTCATAACAAGCTGAACTATGTCGATTTGTGCCCTCAATGTAGCTCGCTAGATATTAAGCAGCAATCGGCTATTCACTGCTTTACCTGTGGCCATGTTGGTGAACAGCAAAGATTTATGGATGGTGGGCGGTTAGTTTGCCCTAATTGTTTAACCGCTTTGCGCCATATCGGCGCGGATTATGATCGTCCGTTAGAAAACATGGAGTGTAATAGCTGCCAGTCTTTTTTTATTGAAGCTAAAGTAGTCGCGCGCTGTTTACACTGTGACCATGAAAATGATCCGAGCGATCTGAATATTGCTCAAATCCAATCTTTTCGAATTACCGATAAAGCCAAGTTTCGGTTACGTGTCGCGTTAGATGAACGTTTTTCTTTAGACCTAGGTGAACAGGTCAGTCGCGACTATTTACATTGGCTGGTGGACTGGCAACTCGGCTTAAGCCGTCGTCATCAAATAGAGTTTGCTTTGTTATGTCTAAGCTTTAACCGGGTTGAACAAGCGGTTGATGAGTTGGGGGCCGCTCAGGTGTATCGGATGATCGGGCAACTAGGTACACAGGTTAAAGATCGACTACGGGTTACCGATGTGATTTGCCAATACGAAGATCACAGTTACTTGTTGCTATTGCCCAATTTACCAGTCGATCATTTAACAGTGGTACAGCAGAAGATGCGTCAGCTATCTCAGTTGGTGGAAGGCTCTAGCGCGCTTGATATGGCGGTGTCTTATTATCATGCGCCAAGCGAGCTTGTTGAAGGTGAGAATGGCGAGTTTTTAATCGCTCGCTTGCTGGCTGAGGCGAGTGGCCATGATTGATTTTCTGACCACCGTATTTGGTTTACTGGGGCAAATTTGGCTTAGTGCGCTTATTGATGGCCAGCGCACCGCTTTCTTGTTGCCGGCATTTATCTTTATCGAGCTGTCACTGTTATTGGTGATCGTGTTTGGTATTTTACACTGGTATCGCCATCGCCAAGCCTTTTTGAGCATGCCAAGCACCTATCACCCTCGGGTATCGATCATCATAACGTGTTATGGCGAAGGCCGTGAGATTGAAAAAACCATTTTGAGTTTTGCCGAGCAAATTTATGCCGGTCATATTGAAATTATCGCCGTGGTGGATGGTGCGAAGCAAAATGCTGACACCTTTGCTGCCGCCATGGCTTGCCGTGCTTGGTTTGAACGTCGCCATCGTAATCAGCCGCTGCGCTACCCCAACCGCAGTTATCGCGTGCTGCCCAAATGGCAGCGCGGGGGGCGAGTGTCTACCTTAAATGCGGGACTGCATGTCGCCCATGGTGAAATCATCATTAATGCCGACGGTGATACTTCGTTCGATAATGTCACAGTGGCTTTGATGGTGCGCCATTTTCAAGACCCGAATGTGCCGGCAGTAGCCGGGGCGCTTAAAGTGCGTAACCAGACCGATGGTTGGGTGACGCGGATGCAAACTTTGGAATACATGATGTCGATTCAATGTGCGAAAACGGGCTTGGCACGTTGGAATATGGTGAATAATATTTCTGGTGCGTTTGGCGCATTTCGTCGTGATTTTTTACGCAAAATAGGCGGTTGGAATACCCACACCGCGGAAGATTTAGATTTAACCATGCGGATCAAAGCGTACTTTGGTCGCCACCCCAATTTATATATCCCTTTTGAGCCTCATGCGATTGGTTTTACGGAAGCGCCAGCGACTTTTAAAGAGTTTCGTCAGCAGCGTTTACGCTGGGATGGTGACTTATTGTTCCTCTATTTAAGAAAGCACAAACAGAGCTTTCGTGTTCGTTTACTAGGCATTAAGAACTTTATTTTCACTGTCATTTACGGTGTGCTGCAAGAAATAATACTGCCATTCTTAATTTTCTTATTCACCTTGTGGCTATTTGTGATTTATCCCGCGGACTATGCTTGGGGGGTATTGCTGTTTGTCTACTTTTTATACTTAGGCCAAGCCGTGCTGATGTTGGCTTTGTATTATTTTCTGATTTCAGAGCGACGCGAGCAAGAGCTTTGGATTTTTCTTTGGTCGCCTATTTATCCCTTATTCGCCTTTTTTAGAAAAATGTGGTCAATGGTCGCCGCCCTTTATGAAATTGTCGGACGTGGTCATGAGGAAACGAGCATGGCGCCTTGGTGGGTAATAAAGCGCGGCACCAAGTTTTGATTCCGCGGAAATGCTTGATTGCGATATAAATATCACTGCCACTGGGCGTTGTAGGAGCTGTATTTATACAGCGAAAAAATCGTCGATATTGATTAATTGGAGAGGCAATGGATATAAAATTTTCTTCATCAAAGCAACGTAAGCCTGACGTTGATGATGGCGCGAAAGTTATTTATGCCTCAGATAAACGTAAGGTATTTAAATTACGTTGGTACGCCATTTTAATTGTGGTGCTTAGCCCGGTGGCATTCATGCTTTATCAACTGGCCAACGATACCATTATCGTGAAAGCCAAAGGGTTACTGAATACCGATGCGGCAGTGCTTTATGCCAGCGACCGCGCGCGTGTCGAGCAGGTATTAGTGACACCGGGACAAAGCGTTTTTGCCGGTCAGCCACTTATTAACTTATCCAGTGAGTCGTTAACGGCGCAGGAAAAGTTACTGACCACTGAATTAGCCAGTCTGCATAATAAACGTCAAAACAGAAACAGTGTGCTACTGCGTAGTTTAGAGCGGGCCTTAGTTGCCGCACAGGAAGGCTTAGTGGATCAAAGTGAAACGCTAAAAAAATACAATGTATTGCGCCGTGAAGGGGTGTTAAATGAAGCGGAAATGGCCGAAATTCGTAACCAACACACCCAAGCAAGAATCTCAGTGCAAGACCGGCAGTACGCACTCGATAACGCCAAACGTCAGTTTTATATTGAATCAGTGACCGGCCCCATGGCCAGCCTGATCAGAAACGTAGAGCAGCAAATTAATTTATTAAAGCTTGAGCAAGGCGCGCTTAATCTAGCCGCTCCGCGTTTAGGTACTGTGCATCATGTGTTTGTTAAACCGGGTGATATTGTCACTAATACTTCCCCGCTACTGCTATTGAGTAATATAGAAAACCAGCAGGTGATCAGTTACTTACCACCAAAATTTTTAGACTATTCCGATATAGGCCAAGAGGTGACCATTATCCTGCCTAATGGCGATACGGTGCTAGGGCGGGTTAGTGCGCCGACCGTGATGGCGGCAATTATTCCGGAAAGTCTAAGCACCGCTTTTCAGCGTGATAACGCAGCCCTTGAAGTGACAATTAAGCCATTAACGTTGATTGATGCTCAAATTGAAAATTTACCTGTGATAGTGCGATTTCATTTTAATGGCGAAAACACCAGTTATTGGTTAGATCAGTTATCTCGTTGGTGGCAACGCATGTGGGCTTAATGATTAATTATCGATCTAACATCTGTAGCGGCTCGTATCTAATTTAACAGTAAAGGTTAAGGGTTGGATATGAAACATAAGTTGCTAGGAGTCCTAGGGTTATTGTTTTTGCTTAGCATTAACGCTGCATTTGCCGTTTCTCCCGTAAGTGATTTAAAAAAAGTTGGCTCAGGGCAAATGGAGTGGTTATTTTTTTCGCTTTATGATGCCAGTCTCTACAGTGAAACGGGGACTTATCAGTCCGACCGTTTTCCAATCGCACTGCAAATCAAATATCACAAACAGATTGATAAAAAACATCTACTTGAAGCGACTCAGGAGCAGTGGCAACACCTTGGAATTGATAATAAACAGCAGAACGATTGGTTGATGCTACTAAATCAGATCTGGCCTGACGTAAACAGTGGCGATGAGCTGACTTTTGTGGTGCAAGCTGATGCCAGCAATATGTTTTATTTCAATAATAAACCCATCGGCAAGGTTCAAGATGGTGAATTTTCAACAGCCTTTCTCGCTATTTGGTTGTCAGAACACACCAGCCGCCCAGAATTACGCCAGCAATTGATAGGAGCCCTGTAATGCGTTCATTTACTTTACTAATAAGCAGCTTCTTACTATTAGCCTGTAGTAACCAACAGTTGAGTGACTATCAAGACAAGCAACCAACGCTGGACTTGCAAGCTTTCTTTACCGGTGAGTTGGAAGCGTCTGGCATAGTGATTGGGCCAACAGGCAAGGTGACGCGCACATTTACAGTGGAGTTACTAGGCACTTGGCAAAATAATCAAGGGGTATTAGAAGAGTGGTTTGTGTTTGATGATGGCGAAAAAACCACTCGCACTTGGCGTATTAATGATTTGGGCAATGGCCAATATACGGGCACTGCAGGCGATATTATCGGCACTGCTGAAGGCGCCAGCGCTGGTAATGCCTTGAAGTGGGTTTATGACCTAGAAATTGAAGTGGATGGCAGCGTGTATCAAGTTAAGTTTGATGATTGGATGTACCAAGTGTCAGACAATGAAATCATTAATAAAAGTAAAATTAAGAAGTGGGGTTTTGATGTCGGTGAAGTGATATTGTCGATTAGAAAGAAATAATCATTCCATTTAAATCAGTTGGATAAATAAAAACGCCACCACTCAATGAGTGGCGGTGCGAAATAGGTTAGCCAGTGATAATTAGCGCAGAGAGATAAGTAGCGCTTCTAAGTTTTCAGCTGTTTTGGCTCCAATGTCAGTTAAGTAGCCGCCGTCATCGCGTGTAATTAAACCTTTGTCGAATAATCGTTTAGCTGCCACGGCCAGTTCAGGAGAACACTCGCTGTGAATTTTAATGCCCTGTTCGTGGTTGTCAGTATTAAAGCAAGAGAGAATTTTTAAATCGTTGACCAGTTCAACGGAGATTATTTCAGCACCTTTCATAAGATTTCCTTAACTGAATAAAGGGTTAACGCCACACTAAACAGTTTAGACGTTGAAAACGCTGTGCTAAGTCAAATATTGCCGATAAGGCGCGACTATTCACAATTATTCGTGAGCAAGTTTGCTTTTCTGGCTCGGCTTTTATAGCGTGAATAGAGTTCTTCACCAATGAGCGCACAACATGAATGACATGTCGGCAGAGCAGAAAACGCAAATACTCATCGATCACTTTGGTCTGTCCACCTCTGCTAAGGATGTGGGTTTTATTTTACCTGACGGTAGAATGCTCAATTTACAGCGTTGGTATCCCGATCGTAGACGTAACCATGTCGATGCGGTATCTGTGATATATGGCCGTCCGCCCTCGGGTAAACAATGGAACGAAGTTGATTTGATAGCATTAATGGCTGAGCTACGTTTGCTGCGCTTTTGTTTGAAAGGTGAAATTCATGCTGCTAACCCGCCCACGCGCAGTCAAATTCGTAAACTTTATTCACTAGTGGCTTATCGTTCTAACGTGTTTGAGGTGCTAATTTCAAATGCGCAGGGGATCACCATGGCGCGCGCTGAATTGGTGTCGCCAACCATGGAGAAAATTCTCAACGTATTTAAAATTTACTCTGACAATACGGTGCACTTAAGCGAAGATGAATTTGGCATTGAAGAGAGAGAGAATCACTATAGTTTAGTGTTTCGCCCCAACCAGCAAACAGTGGGGCGCTATTTGAAAAACTCTGGCGTAGTAGAAATGAATCCGCTGTTTGATCAAGCTAAACCTTTGTTTATGAAATTATTGGAATATTATCTAAAATAATTCCGCCTACTGCTCTGGCTCTTTTGCTACCGGTTTTTGATACGTCCCGGCGTGCTCTACATCTATAATGCCAGAGCGGTTTAGGGTGATCTTATAACGTTCAAATTCCTCCTCAGCAAATCCTTGATTGAGGGCGATAATGACATTTATCTGGTAGCGTCGTTCGATGGCCGTTTTTTGAATCTTCTCACCATTGAGTTCGAATAGTTTACCTTGGCCTCGCTCTAAATAACGCGCCAGTGGCCGTAAGCTAAAAATGATGGTTTCTTCTAACGACTCATAGCCAGGTTGAAACTCGGAATTAGCGACGCGAGTTTCTAGGCGGTAATGCAGTAGTTCAGCACTTTGTTGGTTTTGGGTATGACGTCTTGCTAACAACTCTTGTGCTTGTTTTGGCAACTTACGTGAGCGGATGTAGTCGAGCCAAATTTTTTGCTTGGCCATTTCTGTTTGGTTAACCGTGTCTTTCAGGGTGCGCAGCCACTTCGGTTTACCACGTCTGATCCAGCGCCAAAGCATGTTTTTGAAATCATCTTTAAACACTTCTCGCACGCCATAGATAACGGAAAGCACTAGAATCATCACTGAAGTAATGCCACTCAGCGCCCCTTGGGTTTTGATGATAAGTGTTAGCACTACTGTCATCACCAAGGCGGTTGCGACTCCCGTTACCACTTTTCGAGTGATGCTACCTAAAGCTGTGGTTTGTTCACGAAATACGACACCATGCTCAATGAGTCGACGTAATAAGCGCATTTTATTTGAGATGCGGTTGGGGTCGTTAAGGGTTGAGGTGGAATTGTAATTAAGGCTCAAACGGTATTTATTTTCTTGCTCACAAAATTGCAGTAACTCATTACGTTGTTGGCTGTAATCCGATTGACGTGGTTTTTGTGCCAGCATTTTGAGTAATGACTGTTCGGTGTACCAAGAAAGGTAATTATCAACGTTTTCAAATATTGCATTGAGCTTTACATCGTTGGGCGCGTTACGACGCAATTTTTTTAAAATTGTTAAGCTGTTTGAAGCCAGCACTAAGGCGGCATCGTAAAAGGCATGAGTATACTCACTGTCTTCCAAAATCAAGGCTTCAGCAATATCTGTATCTAGGGCGACCAGGTATTGATAGGCAAATAAGTTAAGGTTAACTCGGTATTCATCAGGAGAGCGTTTCATGCGGCTGGCAAACCGAGTATGTAACAAAGGTAAATGTAAACCTTGGGTAAAGTAGGCGCGTTGACCTGTGATTGCTGAGTTAAAGTATTCGGTTTCCGAGAGCGTATTACTGTTAATGCCCATTTCTTTAGGCAGGGAAAAATATAAATCGAGGCGACGCTGTTCACCTTTGTTTAACTGATGCTTCAGTTTAAATGAGAGTTTTTCATGACTTGTTATATTAACTTGGCGCAACTTGGTTCCTTGAGTAGGGATCTCCCCTTATTATAAACAAGGCGTTAAATAATAGCTTAGCTTAATGCATAGTATGTTTGGTTGTTTCACGAAGTTAGAGAAGCGATAACCCCTTTGCTAAGCAAAGGGGCTGATATTTATACCCAAGTTACCTCAAGATACTTGTTCAGCGAGAATTTGTAAGCTGTTAGGCGCGACGCTGATTTGAGACATAGTTATCCTACGTTGAAAATCAGCAACAAAGCATAACAGCCTACACAACTCGCCCTTTGGGAGCCGCTCATTATGTTCATTTTTTCGTTAAAAAGCCTCGCAAGGGAGCACCATTACTTCGTCTTTTTGCCTCAAAGTAAAAAGAATGAGCGGCTCTGAATCCTCCATCTTGAGGTATCTTGAGGTATATTGGTTTTATTTACTGCTCAATACCCACGATTAACCAAGGAGCGTCGGCTTGAGCGGCATTGCGCTCTAAGTGCCACACTTCCTTAATGTCTTCTTCTACGCCTTCCACCGTGTCACGGTAGCGACCGCTGAACTTAACACTGACTTCCGCTAGGCTCGCGCTATGAGTAGCACGTACTAGTTCAGCATCCATAAACATGACTTCAGTGTGTTGTGCACCGGCTAACTCTCGGCGTTGGCTGCTTAGCTCGTTGTAGAGTTCAATGGAAACATACTCTTGGATCTTGCTTAAGTCGTTGTCATTCCAAGCTTGTTGTAGTGTTTTGTAGTGGCTACGAGCACCTTCCAAAAAGCCTGCCAAATCAAATCCCGGTGGCAAGTCAAATGGGACATCAGTTGCCGCTTGGGCAAAACCATTGCTGCCAGTATTGGCAAAACCCGTTTGTTCGGCTTGTTGGCGGAACTGATTTGGGTTTTGCTGATTCGCAGTGGCGTAAGCGGGTCGTTGTTGTGCGCCTGCCTTTGATGCCATAACAGCACGGAATATTTTAAATAAGACGAAGGCCACTAAGGCGATGATCAGAATATCCATAATCTGAATATTCTCAAAACCACCACCCATAAAGAGTGCCGCGAGTAAGCCACCCGCTAATAGGCCGCCTAGCATGCCGCCCATTAAGCCTTTTTTACCAGGTGTTCCTGCTGGTGCTGCCGCCGGTTTATTTGGCGCAGCAGGCTGTGCTGGGGCCGTTTTATGGCTTTTACCGATTGATTTACTGCCACCGAATTTCTTTGCTTCAACAACTGGGCTGCTCACCAAGCCGACGGCAAAAATCATCGCGAACATAATAAAAAACTTTTTCATTTGTAGGGTTTTTTCTTTAATTGGTTGAGGTGGTCTCATCATAGCTGTGCGACATTATATGTCAATCGACAATGATTGTTATTTAAATGAAAAAGCGGGGTGAGCGTGCTTTTTTGGGTTTTATTTTAAAGCTTTTTATTATTAGTCATATTCTCTGGCATAGGTTTTGCTTTGTTTATTACTTGTGGCCAGTAAATTTGATAATCGTTAACATTTTGACGTTAAAAGGGGATGTCGTGAAACTAAATGCTTACAACCAACCCGGTCTGGCTTACGGTTTGCCAGATAAAAATAAAGTGGCAGAGGAGGTTAAAGAGCCCAATAAGCCGACGACCTTGCCAGATGCGGCTGAAAATGAAGATTCCAACGGTACTCCAGCGACTCAAGAAACCATCCTAGAAGGTATACAGAGGGTTAAGCAGTCGATGAATGATATTCGTTACAGTACCGAAATAGCTGCAGGCGATAAAGAACAGCAACTAAAACCATTACAAAATGAATTGGACGAGTTAGTGAGCGCGATGCAATTTGCGATTAAAGATTTTGCTAGCAACAAAACCAATGAACTATTTGGTTTTGATAGTAGCGGATCAGAAAGAAAAGTAGGCACTTTGTTTGATTTCATGGCCTAGACTTGTCCGTGTTTCCAAAACTAATGTTTACCCTATAACGGATGTGGCATATTTATTTATCAATGATTATTTAACCAATAATAAGTAGCTACTTTTCCCTTCAGCTTGCTCGTTCCAGAAGCACTAATTAATGTTTTTATAGTTCACTAATGTTGGTTCAATCGGTTATATTACCACTAGTTAACTCACTTAAACTTATATATAAGAAGGGAATCTATGTGTGGTATTGCTGGACAATTTTCATTTCATAATCAAGTCGCAGACCTGCAAACTGTATCAAATATGGCTTCAGCTCTACATCATCGGGGTCCAGACCATCAAGCTGTAAAGTCATTTGGGGCATTATGCCTCGCTCACACAAGATTGAGCTTACTTGACTTTTCTGAGAATGGACACCAACCCTTTTACAATAATCGGTATTCATTGGTATACAATGGTGAGATATATAACTTTAAAAAAATAAGAAAAGAAATTGAATTGAATTTTAATATTAACTTCTTATCTAGCACAGATACTGAAGTGTTATTTTACAGTTTGATTTACTTTGGTGTCGAAAAAACACTGGAAAAAATAGAAGGTATGTTCTCATTTGCATTTTTCGACAACGAAATAAATAAGCTTTATCTTGTCCGTGATAGATTGGGAATAAAACCATTATTTTATACGATTAAAAATGACTCTGTTCTCTTTTCCTCTGAACTAAAATCAATAAAAAATGTAGTCGATGTTAAGGTTGATCACCCAATGGTGATTGCTGGATTATCAGGCCACGCTGAACGTAGTCGAAGCAGAACTTTGTTCAAGGGTATTAAACAACTTACTCCTGGTACTACAATGGTATTTGATGCTGCTGGAAACGTTGAGTCTAATGTTTGGTTTCATCCTGCTGATTTGGTCGATCTAGCCTATTACAATGAGTTGGATAGGCTATCTGATCATGAAGTATCTAACGAGTTCGCATCATTATTTACCAATTCAGTGGAAAAAATGTTAGTTGCGGATGCTTCGATTGGTGCTTTTGTGTCTGGAGGCATTGATTCATCTTTAATTGCAATGGAAGCGAAGAAGTTAGGTGCAAAGTTGCAGGCATATTCAGTAAATGTTACTGGCCGGCATAGCGAAATAGAATATGCAAAAAAATTGGTAGGTGAAATTGGGACCCAATTACATATTTATAATTTTGAGCCTGAAATGTTTCTGCGTGATTGGGTAAAAACAACTTGGTTCAACGATGCCCCAGTTACGATTAATCCTCATGCGGTTCCTTTTGGTAATTTAACAGCTCTAGCATATAAAAATGGTGAGAAAGCTGTGTTGACAGGAGAAGGGGCTGATGAATTATTTTTAGGTTACCCTGTTCATGTGAGGGCTGCTTTTGATCAGGCAATCAATTCTCCATGGAATTGGTTTAATCGACTGTATTCTAAAATTCCTGGCTCACAATCCCAGCAGCAGGCAATAAAAAATAAATATTTAAGTCAATTAAATGATATGCAGTTAGATTACGAGCAACTTGAGGATGAGTATAAAATTAACCAATCGGTTTTGGCATTGCCTAAATCACAGCACCGATTGCAGGCGCAAAGCCTTAAATTATTGACGACAACCTTGCATGCGTTACTTTGGCGAAATGATCGAATGGGAATGATGAATTCAATAGAATCTCGTTTTCCTTTTTTAGATGAATCAATTTTAAAATTTGCAGCAAACTTACCAGTTAAGCATAAAATTAGACGTAGCTGGAAATTTGGTGATATTCGTCATCCTTTTCATATATCAAAGCATATTGTTCGCCAAGCTGGAATTCAAGGTTTGAGCGAAGAATTAGTGAAGAGAAAAAAGTACGCATTTCGAGTTCATACTCAATCTGAAAATAGTATAAATGCTGATTTTTTTAAAAATGGCTTTTGGCAAGAATTTGTTGGCTTATCAAATAAACAACTAGAGTTTATGTGCGAAAATACAAGTAGCTATACATTAGGAAATATCGCCTCAATGGATATATGGGGACGATTGAATATTCATAATGAATCCATTGAAGACGTGTCGGGGTTTGTAGCGAAAAACATGATGACTGAATTATCAAAAATAAAAATTTCTGATAATCCAAACTAGTCTGTCACCGCTACAGCTTCAGCTGTAGCGGCTTCTATATGGCTTTTGATTTTCAATCAAAATTCACTTCTTTGTTTTTAACCTTATTTTTCCACACTCCTAACGCCAGGAAGTGTGAATATTTGTTTCTTGATACCAATTTTTCAATAATTATAGGGAGTGAGATACCTATAATTACTCCAGATGTTATTAGTAACAATGTGTTATCTATTGATAGTGCGTTTAATACCTTTTTTGATAGCACAGTAAAAAAGATATGGTATAGGTATATACTGAAAGAGTAGTGGCCTATGTAGCTAAGGAATTTATTCTTCCAGCCTGATTTTAATAGGCTATAGCATGCGAGAAGTCCAATGATTAATCCTATAATGCTTTTTGTATCTTCTTTTGCAAAAATATCCAATACGCCTAAAAGAGCATAAGTCGAAACCGATAGGAGTACAGCAAGATATAGTTTTGGTAATTTAAGTTTGAATCGGTAACATGCAAGCCCTGCCATGAAGTACGGCAGTAGGTAGATAGCCCCATTAATGGAGAAAAAATTATGTTTTAGCTTTAAATCTAAAATATAGAGAGTGGAAAAAATAATAAATAAGAAAGAGAATGAAATCTTGTTGTCCAACAGTCTTATCGACTCTAGTATCGATATAAACATGAATATCAGAAACAATGATTCGACAAACCAATATAAATTCACTGGACAAATATGCAAGTATAGCCAACGATATTCGACGCCACTGGTTATTGAGTGCATTAGGGCATAGCTTGTGCCAGCAACAAACATTGGAATAAGTAAGCGAGTGGCTTTGCCACTGATAAACTCTTTAAACTCACCATTAAATGGCCTGTAGGCGTAAATGTAACCAGAAAGAAAAGTAAATAGTGGCATTCTAATGTAGGCAAGAAAGTCGGTGATTTGGCGTAAAAAACCTTCTTCTATTTTTAGCCCATTAAATGCATTGACTCCTATTACATGACATAGAATGAGCAGGATACATGCAAGCCCTCTGAGGGTGTCAACGCTGAAATTTCTTTCCTTTTTTGCAATAGAGTCCAAAATAAAATCCTTTTTAAAGTGCGCTTTATTTGATTTCACGATTTAACAAGTCGCTGAATGTTCATTTTTTACAGCTTCGACATAGAAAGGCCAACGACAGAAAAAATTTCACTAAAAGTAAAATTTTTCATTTTAATAGATGAGTTGGTAAACCCGCATTACTGTAGCCTGTAATGATTAACCTTATGTTAAAGATTTAAGTAAGCGAGTTTAATATCTAGCTGCACGCCATTGCAGCTAGTGCCTAACGTTATGATTATGCTGTTAGCCTAGCTCTATCCAACAGTGCCGTGGTTTTGGCTTGTTGACAGCGCCATATTTTAAGGGGTAAGCGAAGGTTTTTGCGCTTAATTATCATCTAATTAATCGTTTAGCTTCCTTAATCAGGCAGTCTCGTAGTGCATGATCGTTCATATCTTTATGCCAAATAAAAGAAAAGTGGCGTTTTAGGCTTAAGCCCTTAATATTCAATTTTTGCAGCATACCTTGCTTAATGCCAGCAGCACAGCTGCGTGCAGGTAGACAGCTAATATATTCACCAGAAGCAATCAGGGCGATTAGTGTTGGAATGTGGTCATATTCTTTACTGACGTCAAGGTGCTCAAGTTTGCTAAAGATAGCGGCATCAAATACATCTCGAGTGCCAGAGCCGGGCTCTCTCAAAACCCATTTACTGGCTTCTAATTGACTAAATGACACTTCATCTTGGCGCGCATAAGGGTGAGACGCAGCAGCCACGATGATCAGTTCATCATCACACCAAAGTTCTTGATTGATTTTACTGTCGTCGCAACGTCCTTCGATCACACCTAAATCAATATTAAAGCTGCGCACATCTTGAATGATTTGTTGGCTGTTTTTTACTTGAAGCTTAACTTGAATTTGCGGGAAGTTGCTGTCGAGGTTACTAATCAATTTAGGGATTAAGCTTTCAGCTACGGTTTGGCTAGCACTAAGTTGTAACTTACCGCTTAAGGAATGCTTAGCATTCAGGCCCATTTCGATTTGATGCACATCTTGCAACAGTGCTTTCGCTCTGGGTCTGAGCCATAGCCCCCACGAATTCAGCACGAGGCGCTTACCTTGACGATCAAACAGATGCGTACCAACCTGTTGCTCAAGTTGTTGTAGTGACATGCTGGCGGCAGATTGACTGATGGCAATACGGGCAGCAGCCGCACTGACACTGCCGGTATCAGCAATGGCATCAAAGATAGCAATTTGTTTCAGAGAAAATTTCATATAAGAAAAAATGATAAAGTAAATAAGTAAAACTGGTTTAACTAATTTACCTCGTCTCCTTAGTCTCTCTAGTCATAGAACATCGGCATTGCAAAGGATTTTGCAGCGAATTGGCAACATACTTTAATTCGTAACCGATAGTACAGTTTTTTATCTTGAAATACTCGAGGACGTTATGACTGATACAGCAAAACAGGACGCTGCTGCAGAGGGCACATATCAGGAACGGCATAAACCGGCTTCTGAATTTGCTTCACGCTCAGATTACTTAGATCATGAATTACAAATAATGAAGCCACGCCGCTGGGGCTTAAATCTTCCGGGCCGTGATTTTCGCTTTGAATGGGAAGACTTAGTTCCCGCCATTGCCGGCACTATCGGTATTACGGTGATGTACTCAGCAGTAATGCAGGCTTGGGCCGCAGGCCTGACGGAAAAATGGGACCACGTAAACCTAGGTGCCGACTTTGCTATCGCCGTTGTACGTGTAGAAATGCTGATCCCAGCCTTACTGTTTTGTATTATCAGTTCAGGTTTTATTAACCCGAAAGCTAACCTTGCCGGTAACCACGGTCCAATGATTCCGTTAATCGGCGCTATCGCGTTAGCGGGTGCTCACCCATTAGCGTTAGCTATATTATTAGGGGTGTTTGGCTTAATTCTCGCTTACTTTAAAGGCGGCTCGAAACTGGTTAACCTCACCAGTGACGGGGTTGCCGGTGGTCTGCTGGTGTTCCTTGGTTTCATGGGCGCGAAAAGCCAAATAACCTCCTTATTTGATTGGTCTGGTGGTTTGCAAAGCAGCCACGCTTTGGATTACAGCTTAAGCCATGTTGCCTTTATCATATTAGCCTTAAATGTTGTTTTATATGCTTATTTGGCTCGTATCGGTAAGCGTTGGCTAGCTATTCCTTTGTGTTCTATTGCTGCTATTGCCATCGCCTTTGCTTTGGGTGCAGGTTTAGATCTTAAATTTGTGACTGAGCCTGGTTTACCAAACTTAAGCCCAGTTTACTGGTGGGGCTCAACTGAAACAGGTTGGCAGTTAGGCTTACCTAATCTAGAGCACTTTATTGCGTCATTACCATTTGCCATCTTAGCTGTTGCAATGTGGTCACCTGATTTCTTAGGTCACCGTATCTTCCAAGAGCTGAACTACCCGAAAAAGACTGAAGAAGTATTAATGGATGTTGATGACACCATGACCACTTGTTCTGTACGCCAAATGATTGGTACTGCACTAGGGGGTGGTAACATTACATCAAGCTGGGGTACTTACATGATCCCTGCCGCGATTGCGAAGCGTCCCATTCCAGCTGGTGCCATCCTACTGGGTGCATTATGTATCATAGTGGCAGTATTGGGCTACCCAATGGATGTAACGGTATGGCGTCCAGTGATGTCAATTGCATTACTAGTAGGTGTGTTCTTACCGCTACTAGAGGCGGGCATGCAAATGGTTAAAGACTCTAAGAGCAGTCAATCAGCAGGTATTTGTATCTTCGCTGCCTTTGTTGCTAACCCTGTGTTTGCGTGGGCACTGACTATGTTGCTAGACAACAATGGCCTGATTGGTGATAAGGACCGTGCTAAGACGTTATCGGTTTCTGACCGTATTATCGTGCCAGGCCTTGCCTTTGTAATCTGTACATTAGCAATGGCGGCTGTAGGTATGCTACCAGGTATTCCTAAGCTAATTTAATTGCCTAACTAGCCTCTAATTAGGCCATCCAATAGATAAAATTTAAAACCTTGGCCTGCTGGTCAAGGTTTTTTATTTGTTACTTAGTTACGAACCCTGTCTATCGACCGACAAAAATACCCCTCTAGGTCAATAAAGTAGTAATTTAATTACCTTGCTTTACTTATTAGTCTTATCAGTTTTTTTGATTTACTATCGGTTTATTATGTTTATAAATTATTCATATACTTAAAGTCGACAAGAGCTGGATTTCGAGCAGGGACTGTTTTCTTCATTTAATTATTTCAAGTGCTCGCAGTGCATTGCAATAAGCGGCATCGAGTATATTTTGTGCTTGCGGTGCTGATGCTGTTGAGCGAGCTAAGGCAACGCCACCGATCATCGTTATGGCAGCCTGCAACACCTTAGTTTCGTCGATACCAGAGTGAAGACTAAGCCGAGCCACAAACCCATCTAACACCTTGCCATAACTTTGTTTCGCCGCTTCTTCTTGCAGACCAATATCTGATATTAAGAAAGCCAGTGGGCAGGGATCTTCAGTTGCAATAACATGCTCCATTGATAGGTAACGGCGGATCAAGTCGGGCAAGGACAGACTCTTTTGCTGGCGGTTTTGTCCAGCTTGGCGTGCGGCGAAAACAATCGCTTCACTATACAAAGCTTGTTTTGAATTAAAATGGTGATAAAAAGCGCCGCGCGTAAGCTGTGCGTCTTTCATTACATCATCAATGGAAACTTGCTTATAACCTTGCGTGGTAAACAGTTTGCCCGCACTAGACAAAATGCGTTGTCGTGTTTGCTCTTTATGGGTTTGCTGCCATGCCATAGTGCCTCCTGAATTCTATTGCGGTGATTACAATGCCACACCTTAAAAATATGTTCTTGAACATATTGTCACAACTTTTACTCTGATGAAGATGAAAGGTGCATCGGCATCTATTCTTAACCCAACGTTTAGGATAAGGAAAACCAATGAGTCAGGTAATAATTTATGGCGACCAACGCAGTAATTTCGTGCGCAGTGTAGAGCTTGTATGCCGCTTAAAAGAAATCGACTATCAAATCGGTTATAAAAACCAGCAGCAAGAAATAGAATGGAAAAGTGCTGCGCATTTTAGACTGCATCCGTTTGGCCGTATGCCTATTTTATTTGAGCAAGACTTTGTGTTGGCGGAAAGCTTAGCAATTTGTCGCTATCTTGCTAAAAAATCACAAGGTGAAGTGCTATTAGACACAGATCCAAAGCAACAAGCTAAGCAAGACATGTGGGCAACCTTGGCTGTGGGTGATATCGACAGGGCTATTATTAGGCGTTATCTACTCGAATTTGTAAATATGCATGGCTTAGTGGAAAACCCGAATCTATCACGTATGGCAAGTCGCAAACCGGATGCGGAACAAGCCGTTAAGGTGGTGGAGCATCAGCTGACGCAACAAGGGTTTATTGCTTCAGAATACTTTAGTATTGCCGATGCGTTGCTAGTACCAACATTACAATACGCAACGCGCTTACCAACAGAATTAAGCCTGATTACACCTGACAGTGCGATCCATCCCTATATTGAAAAAGTACGGGCTCTATCTAGTTTTTCAGAGGTACTTATCTAAATCATAACGTGATCGATATCTTGTTTTTATGCTTTATATCAAGATGGCGACTTTAACTAAATTAGCGATATTATTCATTATAATAAAACACGCAAATGACAATGGTTTTATGATCTGTTGTCATTTTGTTAAACGTGGCACTTCATGCTGTTTTGTAACATTTACATTATTACCGTTCGTCGCATTAATCAGTTTTTTGTCAGATTTTGCTTAAAATATGTGCTTATAAATATTTTAAATCTATATGGGCAACGCAATGGCGAAGAAAATGCTCACTCCTGGGCAAAAGCGAAAACGTCTAATAAAATTGGTTATTGCTGTCGCGGCATTGCTCGCAATAGCAATGGGTGTTTATCAGCAAGGTCAAACATTAAAACAACATCAATCTTTCTATCTGCACCATGAAACGGCACAAGGCAATATTACTGATCTGTATCTAGATGTCGAAGAGTACCATGGGCGAAAAGGCCGAATAAAAACACGTGATGTGTATTTTGTGCGTTATGATTTTTTAGTTGGCGACCAGCTTTTTTTTGGTGAGTTGCAAATAGAGCCGGAGCAATACACCGAGCTCGCCGGTAAAAAGCAATTAGAGGTTTGGTATCAAGCAGGTAGACCTGATATTAATACGACTGAATTCAAGCTAGCCAGCGAAATTGCAAAAGAAACATTGGGACACAGAGCGTTAAATGTGGCTTTAATTGTTGTGCCAATTGCAGTGCTGCTGAATTACATACTCGCTTTAATTTTCGCGCGCGAACCTAAAGGCTATTTACCTGAAGGTTTTTATACTGAGAACAGTTGGCTAGACGTTGAAGATGGTTACCTAGTGGTATACAACAGTGACCACTTATCTTCTTTATCCATTCATAAAAAACACATCGATGATGTACAGCACTTGTATCAACAAGGGGGCTCTTGGCAGCAAATTTTGACCTCGGCCCACGGTAAACTGAAGGAAATACCGTTTGATGATATTATCCGAGTGAGAAGTGATCATTACAGTGATGTATTTACTGTGGAATACGGCGCTGAACAGTCTGCCACCCTTGAATTCTTAAATCCAACCGTAAAAGCTCATGCCTTGGCGCAATTAGAGCGTCACCTACCGCAGCGATTGATTTTAAATACGCACAATTTCAGTCGCTTTCGTTCTGCGCGAAACAGCTTGTTAATGTTGGGAATTTTGGCTTTGTTATTGTTCTTTGTAAGTAACCTTTGGCTCACCGCATTGGTTGGCTTAGGTTTATTGTGGACTGTAAAGCGTACGATAAGCCGATTGATAGACCCAACCGTCAGAAGCCTGTGGATGGATCTTAAAACGAATCGCCAGAATACCCAGTCAGCTTCGCAGTAGTTGCTTAATCAATTAACAGCCAGCTGAAAAGTTGGCTGCTAATCTTGCTTCAACCATCACATAATCCGACTCAAATCACCGTAGGGAAATATTCCCAATCACTGTAACCTTTCACCAACCCCAGCTTGACTAATCCGATATCAACCCAAACACATCTGGGTATTCACCCTTTTTCATCACTGCGGTGACTATCGTTTCAATCATTTTGAGCGCATTTAAGCCCCGCTTCTTGCTCGTTTCTATCACTGATAGCAAGCGTGAACGGAACTTATCGCCACGATCTGAGTTTGTACCGTAGCAAATTTTACGCATGATAACGCTGCCGCGCAGGCACCGCTCGGCTTCATTGTTTGTCAGCGGCGTACCGCG
>NZ_JAUOPX010000136.1:0-338 GCF_030547455.1 Motilimonas sp. 1_MG-2023
CAATGGTTATGGCGACAACAAAGTAAGCTGCTACCCACCACCTATTTTATGGTGACCTTCACCTTGCCTTATGAGCTCAGGTCACTCGCGGCCCATCATCCGTGCCATTTATATCCCATTATGTTTAAGGTGACCGCCAGCATCCTTAAAGACTTCGCCGCCAAGCAGAACAAAGGCGAGCTCGGCTTTACCTCGGTGCTGCACACCCACAGCCGACAGCGTAACTTACATCCGCATTTGCACATTTTAGTGGCTGGCGGCCGCTATGACGCCAGCAAAAAACACTGGTACAAAGGCAAAAAAGACTACTTGTTTAACGCCTTTGCACTGGCGAAAGT
>NZ_JAUOPX010000137.1:0-338 GCF_030547455.1 Motilimonas sp. 1_MG-2023
GCACACCACAAAGACTTCGTTTACCTTGAGCTAGAGGGTGGCGCAGGCTTCTCTTGGGGTGAACTAAACGGTTTCTTCGATGTTGAAAACGTACAA
This sequence comes from Motilimonas sp. 1_MG-2023, assembly GCF_030547455.1. Lineage (NCBI taxonomy): Bacteria > Pseudomonadati > Pseudomonadota > Gammaproteobacteria > Alteromonadales > Motilimonas > Motilimonas sp. 1_MG-2023. The sequence goes on from NZ_JAUOPX010000137.1 coordinate 97, forward strand.
GAAGATTCAAGTGACCTACGTACTGCTTACAAAGTTACTGCAGCTTACAAGCTTGGCGAATCAGGCTTTCGCGCTTATGCTCAGCACTATGCGACAGACTCAAGGGGCTTCTCTTCGAGTAACACAGTGCTAGGTGGTAAATACCGTTTTGAAGGTGAAGGCTGGTTTGTAGCGCCATTCATTGGTAGCCACTACACCATTACTAACCCATCTTGGACCTCTGGTTTCTCTGGCTTCAACGG
>NZ_JAUOPX010000138.1:0-336 GCF_030547455.1 Motilimonas sp. 1_MG-2023
GGCTGACTATTCCGGCGCAGGGTTAACCGCTAGGGTTGGCGCCAGGCTGGTGCTAATGCTCGGCACGTTATTTAGAACGCAGCATCGATTTGAACAAGGCGAACTGAGTGAAGAGCGCTGGCTCCGTCGTATGCAACGATTACGAAAAAGTATCAAAGCGTGGCTAGAAAAAGGCACACAAGTGCCAGTTAAGCGCTACGCAGGCCGATGTCAGTACATTCTAAAACACGAAACAGGCCTATGGGTATTCTTGGCTTCTCGCGGTACGCCGCTGACAAACAATGAAGCCGAGCGGTGCCTGCGCGGCAGCGTTATCATGCGTAAAATTTGCTACGG
>NZ_JAUOPX010000139.1:0-332 GCF_030547455.1 Motilimonas sp. 1_MG-2023
GTCAATTTTTGAAGGGTTTGTTGTGGAGAAGTGTTTTATTTTGCTTGGTAGTTTGGTCTTTGATTTGTTTATTTTTGAGTGTTTTTTTTTTAATGGTTGTTATTTTTTTTTTGATATTTTAAATTTTTTTTTTTTATTTTTATGGGTTGAAGTAGGGTATATTGGTAGTTTTTCTTGTTTTGATTTTAATATTGTTTCAGTTTTTTTTTTATCGTGTTGTGGGTTGTGTGTGGCTCCTTGATAATTGCTATTTTTAATTGTAATATTAGAGTTTGGCTGCTTGTGTAGATGATTTTATTTTTTTTTCTTTTGGGGTTTGTTCTGGTTTAAAT
>NZ_JAUOPX010000140.1:0-329 GCF_030547455.1 Motilimonas sp. 1_MG-2023
ATTGTTAGCCAATTTAGTGTCGGTGACACTGGCCACCATCACACCCGTTACACCCTGACTCTCACCGCCAGCATGGCGCGTTTGGCATTAAGACAAAACAGCCGTATCTTTCAACAGCTTAATGTTGCTGAAATCATCAGCATTATCTTGCAAGAAATGGGCATTACCGATTACGCCTTTGCGCAAAAATACACGCCTACCACTCGTGAATTTTGTGTGCAATACCGCGAAACCGATTTAGCCTTTGTGCAACGCTTAGCCGCGGAAGAAGGCTTGTTTTATTATTTTGAGCATGGCAAAGACAAACACACGGTTATTTTTGCTGATAA
>NZ_JAUOPX010000141.1:0-320 GCF_030547455.1 Motilimonas sp. 1_MG-2023
CTGCGCGGCCAGTAAACATAAAATATCAACGCGTAAATAATTGCCAGTTTCATCAGACAACAGCGGCCTAACGCCATCACCGTCGGTAGAAAACATCGCATCTAACTCAAATTCACGCTGCCAATCTTGCGCTTGTTCTATGTCAGCTAAGCCCACCGCTTCGGTATCTATGGGCACAAAGCTGTCACTGCGGCCAAGGCTTATCACCTCTGCGCCAAACTGTGTAAACTAATCGCCTTAAAGATCACGACCATAGATTGAATGCTCTTAAATACCAATGCGTTTACCGGCTAATAATTCAGTGGGGTAATTATCAAGAT
>NZ_JAUOPX010000142.1:0-318 GCF_030547455.1 Motilimonas sp. 1_MG-2023
GTACCTATGGTTTTTTTTTATAATCATCACAAGTTTATGTTTTAATTGTACTTTTTGTCTTGATGGAAATATTTGTTTGACTTAAGCTTCTGTCAGGCTTACGTTTATTAGGCAATGATTCAAAGGTTATTTTTTTAATTGCATTTTGTGGTATTTATTTTTACTTTTCATTGATGTTGTGTTTTATCTTTTTTTTTTGGTTGGTTTTGTTCTTGCGCTTTTTGTTTTTATTTTTTTTTTTGTTTCTTTGTGGTTTTTTTTTGCTGTTTTTTTGGTGGTTTTTTTTTACCTAGTTTTCGCTGTTTCTTTATTTTTTAT
>NZ_JAUOPX010000143.1:0-315 GCF_030547455.1 Motilimonas sp. 1_MG-2023
ATTTTATGGTTAGTTAACCAAATTTAAATCTATCTTAAATAGATATGTTTCACCTTAGAATGAACATTAAACAAAACAATATAATACATCCCCAAACATAATATTACATGCGGTTAAGAAGCAAAAATAAATGAAAAAAAATTTTACTACATTACTTATGAAAATAATTAGCTGCCCTATTTTAAAATTTCTTTTTATCTTTGTTTTGAATTTGTTATTGTTTTTTAGTAAAACGATTTGTATTAGCTAATATTTTTCTTGTTTTTATTTTTGCTTATTGCCTGATTATGTCTATTACCAGTTATATTTTTATTG
>NZ_JAUOPX010000144.1:0-309 GCF_030547455.1 Motilimonas sp. 1_MG-2023
GCGGTTTCTTTGCAGCCGTTATCAATGCGCTCTTTTTCCTCATCGAGTACGCTTTGTGGGGGAGTTATGTTCATAAACAGCAAGTATCAGCGCCCTGTACTTACTGTTTTTCGCGGTATGGCTAGTGCTTCTTGTATGTTGAACTTATTGATTCATGTTTTTTTTGGGGCCTGAGCTTGCTCAGGGAATTTGTGATGTTCGCTGAGCAAGCTCAGCTCCTACCCTAAAGTAGCTTAATCAACGATGCGCTAGGGCGGTTTCTTTGCAGCCGTTATCAATGCGCTCTTTTTCCTCATCGAGTACGCTTTG
>NZ_JAUOPX010000145.1:0-307 GCF_030547455.1 Motilimonas sp. 1_MG-2023
CGCCTGTAGATTCCATTTGCCGCACAACTCCTCTGGTGGGTGGCCATCGCATTATTCACCGCCTCCCGTGGTTTCTCGGTAAAGAATGCTAAGCGCCTGAAAGCCAAATTTTAGTATATTTTGACAGCGATTTAATCAAACGATCGAGTATAACCTTGAGCTTAGATGCCCACTAAGGCTTTGGCCTACGTGATTACCTTTGGTTTCCCTTTGCTGGAAATATCGCGCCCTAACCGATGTTGGCGCAAACCTATGGTTTGATGAACCTATTTGACATTACCTATCCTTACCATGCGCACTATAAGTT